>NZ_JBFUFP010001048.1:0-1861 GCF_056403375.1 Rhizobacter sp. P2_H2 | reverse complement strand
GGTGTCGATGTCACCCGAGAACATCTGCACCTGGCTCAGCTGCCCGTACAGCGTCGCGCGCACCAGCCGCCGTGTGCGGTTCGACGGGTCGGCGGCTGCCAGCTCGTCGGCCACCGCGACGCCGGCGCGCAGCGTGCGCTCGGCCTCGGGGAACTTGCCGGTGAAGCCGAGCACCGCGCCTTCGCGCTGGTGCACGACCGCCGCCTCCTGCTGCGCGTCGCGGTACACCGCGTCGTGCGGTGGCGGCCCGGCCAGCACCGGCGCCAGCAGCTCGATCGCGCGACCGTAGCTCTTGAGCGCGGCTTGCGGATCGCCCAGGCTCGCCAGCCCCGGCCGGCCCTGGATGTCGCCGATGTTGCGGTAGCCGTTCGCCAGCTCGATCTGCAGCGCCGGTTCGTGCTGCGCCTCGGGCGCGATGCCCTCGAGGTAGGCGAGCCCGTTCTCGACCAGCAGCTTGCGCGCCGGCGTGGAGCCCGGCAGCACGCGGATCGCGTCGTGCATCGGGATCATCATCGAGCTGGCCAGCTTGCGCACGCTCGCGAAATGCCGCTCCGCGCGTTCGCGCTGGCGCTGCGCCTCCCAGGCCTGGTAGCCGGCGAAGGCGATGCCGGCGAGCAGCGCCAGGTTGGCCAGCATCACCGCGCCCACCGCGGCACGGTGGCGCAGCACGAAGCGGCCGGCCCGGTAGCTCCACGCCCCGCGGCGCGCCTGCACCGGCAGGCCTTCGAGGTGGCGGAACAGGTCGTCGGCCATCGCTTCGGCCGAGGCGTAGCGGTGCAGCGGATCCTTGCGCAGCGCCTTCATCACCACCGCATCGAGGTCGCCTTCGAGCTGGCGCCGCAGGGTGCGCGGTGCATCGCCGGGCGCGCGGCTCGGGCGCAGCGGTTCGGTGTCGCAGATGGCGCGCGTCAGCGCATACGGGTCGTCGGTCGCCCGGCCGTAGGGGCTGGCCTGCGTCAGCAGGCGGTACAGCACCACGCCGAGCGAGTAGATGTCGCTGGCCGCGGTGACCGGTTCGCCGCGCACCTGCTCGGGGCTCGCGTACTCGGGCGTCAGCGCGCGCAGCGCGGTGGTGGTGCGATCGGCGGCGGGCGCGTCCAGGCGCTTGGCGATGCCGAAGTCGACGAGCTTCACGACGCCGTCGCGCCCGACCAGGATGTTGCCGGGCTTCAGGTCGCGGTGCACCACGCCTTGCCGGTGCGCATGGTCGACCACCAGGCAGAGGCTGCGGAACAGGCGCAGCCGCTCGGCCAGCGGCAGCGCGTGTTCGGCGCACCAGGCGTCGATCGGCACGCCGCCGTCGACCAGGTCCATCACGACGTAGTGCAGGCCTTCGGGCGACACGCCGGCGTCGAGCAGCTTGGCCAGGTTCGGGTGGTCGAGCGCGGCGAGGATGCGCCGCTCGGCATGGAAGCGGTCGAGCAGGAAGCGCGTGTCGGCGCCTTCGCGCACGATCTTCACGGCGACCTGCTGCTCGTACTGCCCGTCGGCCCGTTCGGCGCGGTAGACCTCGCCCATGCCCCCGCGGGCGATCAGGGCCAGCAGCCGGTAGTCGCCCACGCGCTGGCCGCTGGCATCGTGCGGTGCCGCGGCGGCCTCGGCCGACAGCGCATCGAGCAGGCCCGCCGCGGGCGACCGGTCGAGCGGGCCGGTGCCTTCGGCCGCCGCGACCAGCGATTCGAGCTCGGCGCGCAGCGCGGGATCGTCGGGGCAGGCGAGGGCGATCCAGCGCCTGCGTTCGCCAGGTGGGCGCTCGAGCGTGTCGGCCAGCAGCTCCTTCAGGCGCTGCCAGCGCTCGCGATCGAGGGTCATGGGCAGGTCGGGCGCGGGATCGTGCGCGGTGTGGCAAGCGGTGTCGCCG
>NZ_JBFUFP010001047.1:0-1863 GCF_056403375.1 Rhizobacter sp. P2_H2 | reverse complement strand
GCCGAGACGATGGCGATGCTGATCGCGAGCGAGGGCTTCACGGTGGCCACCGCGGGATCGCTGCGCGATGCGCGCCGGCAGCTGGCTTTGCAGGAACCCGACATCGTGCTGCTCGACCTGATGCTGCCCGACGGCAACGGCATGGAGCTGTTGAACGAGGCCAAGGGCATGAGCAACACCGACGTGGTCCTGATGACCGGCCAGGCGAGCCTGGACACCTCGATCCAGGCGTTGCGCCTGGGCGCGGCCGACTACCTCGTCAAGCCGATGAGCCTGAAGCAGCTGAAGGGCGTGCTGTCGCGCGTGACCAAGCCGTCGCTGCTGAAGGCGGAGTCGTCGGACCTGCTCGCCACGCTGGAGAGCGAAGGCCATTTCGGCGCGCTGTGGGGCCGCTCGGCGCCGATGCGCCGCGTCTACGAGCAGGTGCAGCGCGTCGCCGGCACGGCCGTCACGGTGTTCATCACCGGTGAGAGCGGCACCGGCAAGGAGGTGGTCGCGCGGACGGTGCACGACCTGAGCCGCCGGCGCGGCAAGCCGTTCCTGGCTGTCAACTGCGGCGCGATCTCGCCGCACCTGATCGAGAGCGAGATCTTCGGCCACGAGAAGGGCAGCTTCACCGGCGCCGACCGGCAGCACCAGGGCTTCTTCGAGCGGGCGAGCGGCGGCACGCTGTTCCTCGACGAGATCACCGAGATGCCGCTGGACCTGCAGGTCAAGCTGCTGCGCGTGCTGGAGACCGGCACCTTCATGCGCGTCGGCTCGACGCAGACGCTGGAGACCGACGTGCGGATGATCGCCGCCACCAACCGCAGCCCGCTGCAGGCGGTGGCCAGCGGCAAGCTGCGCGAGGACCTGCTGTACCGCTTGAACGTGTTCCCGATCCACCTGCCGGCGCTGCGCCAGCGGGTCGACGACGTGCCCTTGCTGGCCGATCATTTCGTGCAGCAGATCTCGGAGCGCGAGGGCACGCCGAAGCGCTTCTCCGCGCTCGCGCTGCAGCGCCTGTCGCGCTATGACTGGCCGGGCAACGTGCGCGAACTGCGCAACGTGGTGTACCGCTCGTACGTGATGGCGCTCGACAGCATGATCGACGATGAGTGCCTGCCGCAATCGCCGGACGGCGAGGTGTCGGGCGCGTCGATCCCGACCTCGCCGGTCGCGGTCGAGGGCGGGGCGCCGGCGATCACCGTGTGGGTCGGCACGCCGCTGGCCGAGATCGAGCGGCAGGTGACGCTCGCGACGCTGGAGTACCTCGGCCGCCACAAGGAGAAGACGGCCGCGACGCTGGGCATCAGCCTGAAGACGCTCTACAACCGGCTGAAGGAATACCAGGCGGCGGGCGACGGGGACACGCGTCCCGCCGACCTCGAAGACCGGAGCTGGGCGCCGTCATGACCTACGCGGTCCGGGTCGCGAAGGCGTGGATCAGGCGACCCAGGTTCTCGGGCCGCAGCGGCTTCATCAGGTAGGCGTCGAACCCCGCCTCCAGCGCACGCGCCTCGTCATCGTCGTGGCGGCCGCGTGCATTCAGTGCCGCAAAGAACACCGGCATGCCGACCAGGCTGCTGCGCAGCGGCTCCAGCAGCCCGGCGGCGTCGAAATCGGGCTGGGTGATGTCGCACAGCACGATCTGCGGCCGCTGGCTGCGCGCGAGCCGCAGCCCGGCCTCGGGGGTCGGCGCCGTCTGCACCTCGTGGCCCCACAGCTCCATCTGCAGGCGCAGCACGTCGCGCGTCTCCGGATCGGGGTCGATCACCAGCACGCGGTAGGTCTCTTCCGGCACCAGCACCAGCGGCTTGTGGCGCGCGCCCGCCGTGGCGGTCGGCGCAGCCACCTGCGGCAGGCTGATCACGAACTCCGCAC
>NZ_JBFUFP010001046.1:0-1868 GCF_056403375.1 Rhizobacter sp. P2_H2 | reverse complement strand
CCTGCGCACCATCCGCATAAGGCAGGTCGGTGCGCGTGCGATCGCCGACGAAGAACAGGTAGCCGAGCATCTCGACCGCATCGCGCTGCTGGCCTTCGCCGAGCAGCGCCGCCACCGGCACGCCCAGGTGCTGGCCGAGCAGGTCGAGGAAGGCCGATTCGATCGCGGTGACCGCATGGATGGTGGTGCGCAAATCGAAGGTCTGCAGCCCGCGGCCGCCGCTGTCGCGGTCGGCGAAGCCCTGCTGCACGCGCTGCAGCACCTGCTGGTGGTTGCCGATCGGCTGGCCGACGACGAGCGGCGCCGCGTCTTCGAGCGTCTGGCGGATCTTCTCGCCGCCGGGCACCTCGCCGACGCCGGTGCGGCCGTCGCTGTCGGTCAGGATCAGCAGGTTGCGGGTGAAGAACGGGCCGTGCGCGCCGCTCAGGTTCAGCAGCATGTCGTCGCGCCCGGCGACGGGGATCGCGCGCAGCGCGGTGATGGTGGGTGTGCTCATGGGTCGGTGGTCTTGATTCAGTCTGCGGTGATTTTTCCGGTCTCGATGACGGTCTTCCAGCGCGCGAATTCCTTCTGCTGGAAGGCGGTGAACTGCGCCGGCGTGTTGCCGACGATCTCCATGCCGACCGAGACGAACTGCTGCTTGACCTGCGGGTCGTTCAGCGCGGCGACGATCGCGGCATGCGCCTTCGCGCGCACGTCGGCCGGCAGGCCCTTCGGCGCCGCGATGCCCTGCCACGAGTAGACGGCGAGGTTCCTGACACCCGCTTCGTCGAAGGTCGGCACCTCGGGCAGCACCGCGGAGCGCTTGTCGCCGGTCACCGCCAGCGCCCGCAGCTTGCCGGCCTTGATGTGCTGCAGCACCGCGTTGACGTTCTGGAACGAGGCCTCGACCTGGCCGCCGAGCAGGTCGGAGATTGCCGGCGCGCCGCCCTTGTACGGGATGTGCGAGCCGCTGGTGCCGGTGAGCTGCCAGAACAGCTCGGCCGTCAGGTGGTCGCTGGAGCCGTTGCCCGACGATGCGAACGTCATCTTGCCGGGGTTGGCCTTCTCGAACGCGATCACGTCGGCCACGCTCCTGTGCGGCGACGCGGCCGGCACCACCAGCACGTTGGGCGCCTGCACCGCGATCGTGATCAGGTCGAAATCCTTCAGCGCGTCGTACTGCACGTTCTTCAGCAGGTGCGGCGCGATCACCAGCGGGCCGAGCGAGGTGACGAGGAAGGTGCTGCCGTCGGGCGCCGCGCGCTTGACCAGCGCCGCACCGATGGTGCCGGTGGCACCCGCCTTGTTGTCGACGATGAAGGTCTGGTGCAGCGCCTCGCCCAGCTTGGGCGCAATGGCGCGCGCGACGGTGTCGGTCGAGCCGCCGGGCGGGAACGGCACCAGCAGCGTGACGGGCTTGTCGGGCCACGCTTCGGCGTGCGCGGCAGCCATCGACACGGCACCGAGGATCAACGCGAGCGCCAGCCTGGACAACAGCGTGTGCATGGGATGTCTCCTGGATTGTTAACGTTAACAATACGCGCTGGCGACCACCCCTGTCATGCGGGTTTACCCGATCAGCTGCTGGCCCGCTCGACGATCGAGAAGCCGACGTCGATCACGCGCGACTGCAGCGCCTCGCCACTGGCGCGCGTGACGATGCACTGCGCCGCGAGGTCGCCGATCTGCCGCGGATCGATGCGCACGCTGCTCAGCGCCGGCTCGAGATCGGCCGCGAAATTCAGGTCGCCAAAGCCGACCACGGCCAGTTGCGCCGGCACGTCGATGCCGCAGGCGCGCGCCTCGGTCAGCACGCCGAGCGCCAGCAGGTCGGAGCTGCAGAACACCGCGTCGGCCCGCGGCTGCCCGCGCAGCAGGTCGCGCAG
>NZ_JBFUFP010001045.1:0-1869 GCF_056403375.1 Rhizobacter sp. P2_H2 | reverse complement strand
GTGCCAGCTCATGCCGCGCGCCTCGATCAGGTCGCGCATGGCACGGGAGTAGCGCACCCGCGCGGCACTGTCCGCGGCCGAGAATGACCCGAACTCGCCGACGAAGACCGGGTAGCCGACCTTCGTGCCATAGGCTTTCGCGACGTCCAGGCCCCAGGTCATCTTCGACAGCTGGTCCGCCGTGCAGCAACTCTGCCCGACAGGCAGCGCAGGTGTGACCCACGTGGCCCCCTGGTGAGTGAAGTTGAACGGTTCGTAGTTGTGGACCGTGAGGATCAGGTTGGCGTCGTTGGGCAGCACGAGCCTGGGCAGGTCGGCCGCGCTGTTCCAACTGGTCGGGCCGACGACGATCAGGCGTTGCGGGTTGTCGCGGCGAATCACGCCGACCGCCCGCGCCATCAGGTCGTTCCAGCGATCGGTCAGGTTGCCGTGCGGCTCGTTGTAGACCTCCAGGATCAACCGGTCGCTGCGATTCTTGTAGCGAGCCGCGATCTGCCGCCACATCGCGAGGAAGCGCACTTCCACCACGGCGGGGTCCACCGAGCGCTCATTGGCGTCCAGCACGTCGCCGTCCAGCTGGCGATAGTGGTGCATGTCGAGCAGCACGTGGACGCCTTTGTCCAGCAGGCGGTCGACCACGCTGTCCACGCGTGCGAAGAAGGCCGGGTCGATCACCGCCGCAGCATCGGCCGAGGCGTGGTTGCTCCACCGGACAGGCAGCCGAACGCTGTCGAAGCTGCCGCCATCGAGCAGATCGATGAAGCGTTGCTCCACGGTCAGGCCCCAGTCGCCTTCTCTCGGCGGCTCGAGCATGTTGCCGAAGTTCACCCCGCGACCGAGTGCTGCCGCAGCGGCGCTGGCTCGCGCCGAGGCGCCGGGAGGGTTGCCCGCGGCCGCGGCCGGAAAGTCGGCCAGCGTTGCCGTGTCGGACGCCGTCGCGCCGCCGGCGCCACCGCAAGCCGCCAGCCCCGCGCAGAGCAGGGCCGCGGTCAAAGCGAGTCGTGCAATCGATTGCAAAGAGGGGGAAGTAAAACTTGGAGCGGTCCTTTCAGAGGTGCCACGAATAGAGCTTACTTCCGTCTTCATCATTCGTTCAACTTCCGGTCATGGGGTTTGAAATGACGTGCAATCGATTGCACGTTGACGGGATGTTGCAACGAAGTTACTGGTTGTGTCAATCKATCCGTCCCGTATCATCGGAATACCGTGAATTACTGGGCAGTCGGCATGGACGCAGCGCCTTGCCGGGATGCGCCCGGTGCAATCGTTTCCAGAAACCGACAAGGAGGGCCCTTTCGGGCAAGCATTCAATGACCAGCCCTGGAAAAGGAAGGCGCGACGAGCTGGCGAGCCGAGGCGCATCGGAGCAGAGTGCGACCCTGCAGGACGTCGCTCGGTTGGCGGGTGTTTCAGCCAGCACCGTGTCGCGCATCCTGAACGGGCACGTCGACTCGCCGCGGCGCGACGCCGTCGAAGCCGCGATCAAGAAGCTGCGCTTCAAGCCGAACCTGGTCGCGAAAAGCCTGCGCAGCGGGGTGAGCATGACCATCGGCGTGCTGACGCAGGATTTCGACAACCCCTATACCTCGCGTGCAGCCACGGGCGTCGAAGACGAACTGAGGAGCAGCGGCTACACCCCCATCCTGGTCTCGGGCCACTGGGGTCGCGACGGTGACGAAGCGGATCGCGTGCGCCTGCTGATGTCGCGCAAGATCGACGGCATCGTGGTCATCGGTGGACGGCTCAGCAACGAGCAACTGCTGGATCTCTCCGAGCAGCAGCCCATCGTCGTCATCGGCCGCGAATGCCACGGCCCCCGCCTGAGCTCACTCGATGTCGACCAGCGCCGGGGCGGCTACATGGCATCCC
>NZ_JBFUFP010001044.1:0-1881 GCF_056403375.1 Rhizobacter sp. P2_H2 | reverse complement strand
CGGTGTGGCCAGCGGCAGCGTCGGGGTCGGCGCGACCGGCGGGGGCACGGAGTTCGAGAATGAACCGACCGGGCGAGGCGCCATCGGCGGCATCGCCGTGGGCGCGGCCTGCGTGGCTTTCGCCGCCGGCCGCGGATTCCCCACGCCTTGCTCGCGCAGCTTGTTCCAGGTGCCGCTGATGAAGCCCCAGGCGTCGGCCGGGCGGGTCACCTGCGGCGTCGTGCGCACGTTCACGCCGGTGCCGCGGCCCATGTCGGTGCCGAAGCTCGCGAGCGTGGCGGTGGTGGCCGTCAGCGGCAGCAGCAGCATGTGCCGGTTGAACCACGGGCCGGTCACCATCGCCTCGTGCAGCGGCTTCAGCGTCGATTCGAGCAGGTGCGCCGGCAGCGCGCCGACCATCAGCACCGCCAGCTGGCTGTAGCCCATCAGCACGCGGGCCAGCGCCAGCCGCGCCGTGGTGTCGGCATCGGCCTGCGTGGTGTACAGCCGCAGCAGGCTGCCGTCGGTGCCGGGGAAATCGAGGAACTCCAGCGTCGCGAGCGGCGTGCCGTAACCCTGGCGGCGGATCACGAGCTTCTGCAGCGAGCGGTTGCTGGCGGCGGCCACGCCGGCCAGCAGCTTGCGCGACGACACGGTGCCCACGTCGTGCAGCGCGATGTAGTCGGGGTGCAGCAGCTCGAACTGCTGCTGCATCGCCTCGGCCGGGTCGCACGAGACGAACAGCTCGCGCTGGTCGGCGCTGACCTGGCGGCCGATGTCGCGCTGTTCTTCGGGAACGTCGTCCGCGTCGTCGCCGAGGATCTGGGTGGCCACCACGGTCTGCGCGCGCGTGGCCTGCCAGCCGTCGGCGGCGTCGCCCTGCGCGAATGCAGCGTCGGTGGAAGAAGGGGGAATGCTCGACATGGGGACTTGCTGCTGGGGATGAACCTGACGGGGCAGTGTAGGAGCTTGTTTCAGGATGTGACAGGGGCAAAGGTCGCAAAAAACCACGCCTTTCTCCGCCGACTTGGGGCTTGACGCGCGGCCGCGCATTTGCCATGGGCGCCCAGGGGTGCAGGGGGGCGCCGATAGAATCGCCCGTCTCCCACTCTGCGTCCGCCTCATGGCCTCGTCGCGCGCTGAAGCTGTTTCCTCCCTGCCGGTCGTGATCGTCGGCGCGGGCCTGGCGGGATTGACCGTCGCGCTGCACATCGCGCAGACCCGGCCGGTGGTCGTGCTGGCCAAGCGCAACCTCGACGAGGCCGCGACCGCCTGGGCGCAGGGCGGCATCGTCGGCGTGCTCGGCACCGACGACAGCATCGATTCCCATGTGCGCGACACGCAGGACGCCGGCGCCGGCCTGGTCGACGAGCACACCGCGCGCTTCATCGCGCAGCACAGCGCGCAGGCGATCGAATGGCTGGTCGAGCGCGGCGTGCCGTTCTCGCCCGATCCCGAGGGCCCGCTCGGCCTGCACCTGACGCGCGAAGGCGGCCACGCGGTGCGCCGCATCGCGCATGCCGCCGATGCCACCGGCAAGGCGATCCACGACGTGCTGCTCGCCGAGGTGAAGCGCCACCCGAACATCCGGATGCTCGAGCGCTGGATGGCGGTCGACCTGATCACCTCGCGCCACCTGAAGCGCGACGAGCTGCCGCGCTGCTACGGCATCTACGCGCTCGACATCGACCGCCAGCGCGTCGAGACACTGGCGGCGTCGGCGGTCGTGATGGCCACCGGCGGCGCCGGCAAGGTGTACCGCTACACGACCAACCCCGACACCTCCACCGGCGATGGCATCGCGATGGCGTGGCGGGCCGGCTGCCGCGTCGGCAACATGGAGTTCATCCAGTTCCACCCGACCTGCCTGTACCACCCGCAGGAGCGCAGCTTCCTGATCAC
>NZ_JBFUFP010001043.1:0-1885 GCF_056403375.1 Rhizobacter sp. P2_H2 | reverse complement strand
ACTTGATGTAGGCCAGATCGCGGTCGAGCTGGTCGCGCTCCTGCGGCGGCAGCACGGCCGCCTTCTCGCCGCGCTGGTGGAACTCGATCGGCACCACGCTCTCCAGGAAGGCGATGCGGCGGTGGCCCGACAGGTTCGGCGTCGCGTCGATGCGCGCGCGCAGCGTCATCGTGCTCGCGCCGGTCGGCTCGCTCAGCAGCACCAGGAAGTCGATCGTCAGGTCGGTGGTGCCGCGGTAGCGCACCTTGGCCCCCTCTTCCACGCCCTTGCTGCTGCGCCGCGGCTCGGCGGTCTCCAGCACGTCCATCAGGTCCGAGAAGTTGTAGGCCCCGGTGTCGCCGAGCAGCTTGTCGGGCACGACGATGTTGGCCTGGTAGCTGCGGYCGGTCGCCTGCATCTCGGCCACCAGCCGCTGCAGGAAGAGTTTCAGGAAGCGCGCGAAGGCCTTCTGCTGCGGGCCTTGGGTGGGCGAATCCTCGAAGAACACCGTGAGGCCGTCGTAGACGTACTCCGACTCGCGCCACTGCGGCAGCAACAGGCCGTCGAGGCCGGCCTGCAAGGTGCCGTCGCGCGTGTCGGCCAGCACCACCGCATTGCGCGCCGCGTTGCGCGCCACGCCGTCGAGCTGGGCCTCCGGCAGCGCGAGCAGCGAGGCCCAGTCGCGCCGGTACAGCACCAGGTCGACGCGCGTGCCGTGCCGGCGCGTCTCGCGTGCGAAGCCGCCGGCCTGGCCGTCCCAGCCCGGCGGCAGCACCCAGTTCCCGCTGTCGGCCAGCACCACGCCCATGTAGCTCAGGCGCGTGAACAGGCTGAAGTCGACCGCCAGCGGCGCCTCGGTGGCCAGCCAGTACGGCACGAAGCCGATCACCTCGTTGTCGACGCGCTGCGGCGTGCAGCCGCAGCCGGCGCCGTTCAGCCGCAGCGGCTTCGCTTCGCCGAACGGATGCCGCTTCTCGGCCGCACGCACGATGTCGGCGCGCAGCGCATCGGGCAGCAGGTTGTCGTAGAACTCGCGCAGGCTCAGGCTGCCGACTGCGGTGGCGGCGGCTGGGGTGGCAACCGGCTTGCGCGCGGCCGGGGCGGATGCCGCAGACACCGGGGGCAGCGGCGGGCACTGCGTGTCGACGGCCAATTGCTGCTTCAGCGCCACCTCGGTCACGTGCACCCGGTAGTAGGCGCAGCGGCTCTGCTCCAGCGCGGTGACGAACAGCGCGCGCGTCGGGTACTCCACGTCGGTCAGCGGCAGCAGCACCGCCTGCAGCTGGTCGGGGCTCGGCACGACCGGCGGCACCGGCTCGGTGACGACAGCGGGCGGCAACCCGTCCGCCGGCACCAGGGCCGGCGCGGGCGCCGCGGCGGGCGCTGCCGCCTCCGGTGCCAGGCCCGCCTGGTCGGCCGGCGTCAGCTTGTAGCTGACCGGCAGGCCGGCCTGCGTGTCCGCGGTGGCCTCGGCTTCGGCGACGCCGAGCGACGTCAGCGCCGGCGGTGCCGTGGGCGCGGAGGCAGCCGATGCCGCCGCGGCCGGCCGCAGCACCGGCGTGTAGACGTTCAGCACATACGCCTGCTGCGCGGCGCGCGAGGGCGACGCGGCGTCCTGCACGCCGAGCACGAAGCGGAAGCTGCCGTTCTCGGCCGGCAATCCGCCGAGGCGGCCATCCTCGGTCAGCACCAGCCCCGGCGGCAGCTTGCCGTCGATCGTGTAGCGGTACGGCGGCGTGCCGCCCTTCACCACCTCGCGCGGACCGTACGGGGCACCGCGGCGCGCCGATGGCAGCGTGACGGTCTTGTAGACGAGGCGCATGTCGACGCCCGACGCGGCCGAGGCCGCCGGCCACGCGGCGATCGGGACCATCGCCATGTCGGGCGCGGACGCTGCGGAGGAAGC
>NZ_JBFUFP010001042.1:0-1886 GCF_056403375.1 Rhizobacter sp. P2_H2 | reverse complement strand
GCATTGATGAAGGCGCCGCGCGCATCGGGCCGGCCGGCGTGCCAGGCCGCGAGCGGCGACACGTCCTCGAAGCCGGCGCCCAGCCGCGGGCGCGGCGCGGCCCCGTCGCTGCGCAGTTCCGCCACCACCTGCTGCACGACCTCGATCGGCATGAACAGGCTGACGCCCGAGCTGCCATAGGGGCCGACCACGGTGCGCAGGCTCATGCCGACGATGGCGCCGCGCACATCGAGCAGCGGCCCGCCGGAGTTGCCCGGGTTCAGCGTCAGGTCGCTCTGGATGAACAGCACCTCGCCGTCTTCCGCGAAATGGCGGGTCCGCCCGCCGACGATGCCGGCGACCACCGAGCGGTTCAGGCCGTACGGTTCGCCGACCGCCAGCACCCAATCGCCGGCGCGCAGCGCGGCCGAGCGGCCGAACACCGGTGCGGCGGCGGGCGGCACGTCCAGTTCGAGCAGCGCGATGTCCATGTCGCGATCGATGGCCCGCACCCGCGCCGGCCGCACGCGCTGGTCGGGCAGCTTGACGAGCACCTGGTTGGCGCCGGCGACGACGTGGGCGGCCGTCACGATCGCCCCGCCGTCGTCGATGAAGAAGCCGGCGCCGATGCGGGCCGGCAGTTCGGCCGTGCTCCACGGCGCCAGTTCGTCGCCGCGCGGCAGCGTGTCCTCGTCGAATTCGGCACGGGCATCCGCGCCGATCCCGTAGACGCCGACCGCGAACGCGCTGCCGCGGCTCACCGCGGCCGCAAAGCCCGCTGCCGGTGCGGGCGCCGGCAATGGCCCCAGGCCGGCGCATCCGGCCAGTCCGGCGGCCCAGGTACCGGCGATCAGCAGTGCAACGCGCAGGCGGCGCACGCCGTCAGCGCCCGCCCGGCGGCCGGCTGCAGTGGCCGATCGCCGGCCCGATGCCCAGCGGCGGCGGCAGGGCCCACAGGATCTTCTTGAAGACATGCCGGTAGTTGTCGTCCGGCGGGTGGCCGGCCAGCGGGTCGCGGTTGGCGCAGAACGCGCGGTCCAGTCCGACCCAGTCCTCGGCGGTCAGCACGCGCTGCGCGAGCGGCAGCACCTCGGTCTCCTCGGCCCGGATGTGCGCGAGGTAGAAATCGATGTAGCGCTGCATCGCCTGCTCGAAGCGGTCGCGGCGCTGGCACAGCTGCGCGGTGTCGGCCATCATCTCGAAGCCGAGCAGCTCGTGCTCCAGCTCGCGGATCGCCCGCTCGCCGTCGGCGTGCTCGCGGTCGAGCCGGTCGAGCACCTCGTCGCCTTCGGTCGTGCGCCTGCGCAGCAACGGGAACAGCAACTCGCTCTCCTTCGCATGGTGCAGGCGTTCGGGGAACTCGTCGACGTAGAACAGCATCGCGCGCAGCACGCCGAAATCCGGCAGGCTGCCGCGCCGCCGGTGGTCGGCCAGCAGCAGGCTGATCGAGCGCAGCATCGCCGACATGGCGCTGTGCTCTTCGAGGATGACGCGTACGGCAGCGTGTTGCATGGCAGTGTCCCGGCCGGCGATGGAGCCCGAGCTTGGCGCCGTTTCGCCCGACGCGTGTTGATCCGCGTCAACTCAGCGCGGGTCGGCGCGTCCTGCCGTGCAACGTGAACGTTCGTTCCAGCCGTTCCATCGCCGATTCAATGCGATCTTGTGATGCAGGTAACACATTGTGGAACCGGTACCACTCTGGTGGAAAACGGCGGCTTCATCGGGTTCAATGGCGGCCTCGACATCCAGCGCCCGCGCTCAAGGTCCCGCCATGGAACGCTCTGCCTTCATCCTCGTCGACGGTCGTCCCGCCCGCACCGCGATCGCCGTCGGCGTGCTCGCGCTGCTGGCTGCCTGCGGGGGGGCCGAGCCCGCGGGGGCGCCGCCCGCGCAGGATGGGGCCGCGG
>NZ_JBFUFP010001041.1:0-1895 GCF_056403375.1 Rhizobacter sp. P2_H2 | reverse complement strand
TACTCAGTATAGTAAATGTACTGAGTACAATGAGACCATGTCAATCCCACCCGATCGACGCTCCCGCAAGCGACTCGCCACGCGACAGGAGATCTCCAACGCCGCCACGCGCCTGTTCCTCGAACGGGGCTTCGATCGCGTGACGGTGGACGAGATCGCCGCCGCCGCCGACGTCGGCCGGATGACGGTCTTCAATCACTTTCCGCGCAAGGAGGACATGTTCTTCGACCGCGACGAGGAGATCCGCGAGGCCCTGCGCGACGCCTTGCGGCAGCGCGACCCCGGCATCGCGCCGATCGAGGCCTTGCGCCTGCTCGCGCATCGGCTGGTCGAGGCACGCAGCCCCTACCTCGAGTTCTCCGCTGCCAGCCAGGGCTTCATCGAGACGATCGAGGGCAGCGAAACGCTGAAGGCACGGGCGAGGGCGTTGCGCGACGAGATCGCAGAGGTCGTGCGGGTGGCGTTGATCGAATGCGCAGGCTGTGAGCCCGACGATCCGGATGCCCACCTGGCGGCCGACCTGCTGCTCGCGACCTGGACCGTGGCCCTCATCCAGGCCCACCGCAGCTTTCGGCAGCACGGCGATGCGATGGAAGCGAAGGCCGCCTTCCTCGCGATCGTCGACAAGGGCAGCCTCGGTCTCCGGGCCGCGATGGCCGGCACGCCTTGCGCGTGAGCCGTCTCTTCACATCGACCCTTGCGCCCGTGCGCGCCAGAAATCGGCATCGAACAACTGCCTCGCGCCGGTCCGCTCGTTGACCATCCAGAACTGCCGCCCGTCGGCACTGAGCCCGCCGACCTCGCCGGTGTGGCGCCCCGCGACGACGCGCCGCCCGAGCGCATTGGCCGGGAAGCCCGGCTGCCGCGCCAGCTCGATCAACGGCACCGCCGCGCGCGCATCGCCGGCCAGCCGCATCCGCTGCACGATCGGCGCAAGCAGCGGGTTGGCGGCATCGGCCGGCGACAGGTAGACCAGCACCTTGGCCTGCGCGCGGCTGAGCGCCACATTGACGAGACGCTGCGCCTCCTCGGTCTGCAGGAAGGGCTGGGCACCATCGGCCGGGTCGAACAGCACCACCGGTGCCTCGCTGCCCTGCGCGCGGTGCACGGTGCTGACCTTCACCGCCTCGGGCACGCCGCGCGCGCGCAGCCGCTGGCGGATCAGCGCGCGCTGCGCGCGGAACGGCGTCAGCACGATCAGTTCGTGCGGCTGCCACGCACCGCTCGCCAGCGCGCCGGCCACCGCCTCGGCGATCGCGTCGGCCGATTCGCGCCGGATCGGCCCGCGCTCCGCGGCTGACCAGGCGCCATCGGTCTTCAGACGGTGCACGTGCACATGCGTGTCGGCATCGATCGCACCCAGCGCCCGCCGGCGCGCCGCCAGCCAGCCGGGCGCGGCCTGCGTGTCGGCCGCCACGCGCAGCGACCCGTCGTAGAAGAGATCGCTGACCAGTTCGCTGATCGGCCCGGMCATGCGCGACTGCTCGTCGAGCAGCACCACCGACGGGCCCGCGCGCGGCATCTCGGCAAAGGCCGAGCGGCCCAGCCAGCGCCGCGCGCCGCGGTCGGTGCTGCGCAGCACCGGCGACAGCTGCTGCGGATCGCCGGCGAACAGCCGCGCGCGGCCCAGCGGCATCAGCGCCAGCGCGTGCGCCAGGCTCACCTGGCTGGCCTCGTCGAACACCAGCAGGTCGAACGGCGGTGCGTCGTCGGGCGCCAGCTCGCGCAGCGTCTTCAGCGTGAACGCGGCGCGCGTGGTCGTCATCGTCGCGAGCCGGCAGCGCTGCAGCACCTGCAGCGAGGCCCGGCGCAGCTCGTCGCGCAGCGCGGCCACGCGGTCGGCCCAGGCCTTCAGCGCAGCACCATCGCGCGATGACGGGCGGGCAGCCTCGGCG
>NZ_JBFUFP010001040.1:0-1897 GCF_056403375.1 Rhizobacter sp. P2_H2 | reverse complement strand
CAGTGAGGCGCCGAAAGTGCCCGCAATCTACTCGCGGGACGAAGGCATCGTCAAGACCGGTCCGATGGGACAGATCGCCCTTGGTGTTAACGAGCAGCGCGGCCGGGAATTTTTCCCTGGGCCGCGCGGACCCCGCTGGTTAGCGGGGGGCACCCACCACCCGGACGACTCCCGCAWCTCCGAGACAAGGACAACACACCACCGGAGACCTGAGATGCATCACCCCCGTGCGAACGCTGCGTTGCTGGCATTGACAGCCCTCGCGCCCGCCGCTTACGCGCAATCAGCTTCGACGCCGGCTTCGACATCGGCGGCGGCCCCGCCCGTCGTCGTGCTGCCCGAGGTCGAGATCGTGCAGACCACGCCCGTGCCCGGCACCGGCGTGCCCAAGGACCAGATCCCGTCCAACGTGCAGACCGCCACCGACCGGCGGCTGCGCCAGCTGCAGAGCCTGAACCTGCCCGAGTTCATGCGCACGCAGCTGCCCAGCGTCAGCGTCAACGAGGTGCAGGGCAACCCGTACCAGATGGACGTGAACTACCGCGGCTTCACCGCCAGCCCGCTGCTCGGCACGCCGCAGGGGCTGTCGGTGTTCCTCGACGGCGTGCGCGTCAACGAGCCGTTCGGCGACATCGTCAACTGGGACCTGCTGCCGCGCGCCGCGATCGCCAACATCACGCTGCTGCCGGGCTCCAACCCGCTGTTCGGGCTGAACACGCTGGGCGGCGCGCTCTCGATGCAGACCAAGAGCGGCGACACGCACCCGGGCACCGGGATCGAGGTCGAGGGCGGCTCGTTCGGCCGCATCAGCACCGAGCTGACGCATGGGCGCAAGCTCGGCGAGACCRGCCACCTGTTCATGGCCTTCGGCGCGCTCAACGAAGACGGCTGGCGCGACGAGTCGCCGTCGCGGGTGCGGCAGCTGTTCGTCAAAGGCGGGCAGCGCAGCAGCAGCTTCTCGTGGGACCTGAGCCTGGGTCATGCCGACAACCAGCTGGTCGGCAACGGCGGGTTGCCCGAATCGATGCTGGCGCAGCGCCGCGAGCAGGTCTACACCCGGCCCGACCTGACCGACAACGAGGCGACGCTGCTGACCTTCAACACCACCGCCACGCTGGGCCCGCAGTGGGAGATGGCGGCGACGGCCTATGCGCGCCGCAACCGCGCGTCGACGCTGAACGGCGACCTGAACGACGACTACGATCCGCCCGCCGTCGAGGAAACCGGGGTCGAGAACCGCACGCGCACGCGCACCGACAGCGAAGGTCTCGCGCTGCAGGCGACCTGGAATGCACGGCCGCACCGGCTGACCTTCGGGCTGTCGCACGACCGCTCGCGCAACCATTTCGAGCAGACCGAGGCCGAGGGCGAGCTGGACGCGAGCCGCGCCGTGATCCCGACCGAAGACGCGGAGGTCAATGCCAGGATCTCCGGCCGCAGCCGCACCACGAGCGTGTATGTCAGCGACCTGGTCGCGCTGCGGCCGAACCTGCAGCTCACGCTGTCAGGCCGCTACAACGACACCCGTGTCCGCACGGTCGACGATGGCCGCATCGAGCTCGGGCTGCCGACGAATCTCGATGCCGAAGACCGCTACCGGAAGTTCAACCCGGCCATCGGTGCCACCTGGCAGGTGACGCCGAGCTTCACGGCCTATGGCGGCTGGAGCCAGGGCAATCGCGCGCCCAGCCCGATCGAGCTGGGCTGCTCGGACCCGGCGAATGCCTGCGTGCTGCCGAACGCGCTGCAGTCGGACCCTCCGCTGAAGCAGGTGGTGTCGCAGACGCTGGAGGCGGGCGTGCGCGGCACGCTGGCGCAGGGGCTGCGCTGGAATGCGTCGGTCTTCCGCACCGTCAACCGCGACGACCTGCTGTTCATCAGCAACGGGCTGTCGGCC
>NZ_JBFUFP010001039.1:0-1902 GCF_056403375.1 Rhizobacter sp. P2_H2 | reverse complement strand
GCTTCGGCGAGCGCATCGTCGCGGGGCTGGCGGTCAACGACAGCGCGGCGATGCTGGCCGGTGCGCTGCCGGCGGCGGTGCTCGCGCTGGTCGTGCAGTACGGCTTCGACGCGATCGAAAAACGGCTGTTGCCTGCCCCACTGCGCTCCTCGGCATAGCGACAGCTGCGAGAATGGGGAGATGCTCCTCGACTGGATTTCGCTCGCGCTCCTCGTTCTTGTCCTGCTGCTGACGCTCTGGCTCGCGCTGCGAAAGCCCGATTCGGGCGCCGCGCACATCGAACGCCTCGAACGGGAATTGCGCGATGAAGTGGCGCGCAGCGCCCAGGGCACGCGCCAGGAGCTGGGCCAGACGCTCGCGAGCTTCCAGCAGACGCTGCTCGCGCAACAGGGCGACGTGGCGCGCACGCAGAACGAGCAGATCGACAGCTTTCGCACCCAGCTGGCCGCGACGCAGCAGGCGCAGGAAGCCACGCTCGCGCGCCTGGCCGAGCAGCAGGCGAATGCGCTGAAGCGCTTCGCCGACTCGCTGGGCGACCAGCTGCGCTCGCTGTCGCAATCGAACGACCAGCGCCTCACCGAGATGCGCGGCGCGGTCGAGCAGAAGCTGTCGGCGATCCAGGCCGACAACGAGAAGAAGCTCGAGCAGATGCGCGCCACGGTCGACGAGAAGCTGCATGCCACGCTGGAGCAGCGTCTCGGCGAGAGCTTCAAGCTGGTCGCCGACCGGCTCGACCAGGTGCACAAGGGCCTGGGCGAGATGCAGAACCTGGCGCGCGACGTCGGCTCGCTGAACCGCGTGCTGACCAATGTGAAGACGCGCGGCATCTTCGGCGAGGTGCAGCTGGCCGGCCTGCTGGAGCAGGTGTTCACGCCGGAGCAGTACGCGGTCAACGTCGAGACGGTGCCGGGCAGCGGCGCGCGGGTCGAGTTCGCGATCCGGCTGCCGGGGCAGCGCATCGACGGCGTGCCGCTGTGGCTGCCGATCGATGCGAAGTTCCCGCGCGAAGACTACGAGCGCTTGCTCGATGCGCAGGACCGCGCCGACCCGGTGGCAGTCGAGGTGGCCGCGAAGGCGATCGAGACGCGGCTGCGGCTGGAGGCGAAATCCATCCATGACAAGTACGTGTCACCGCCGCACACCACCGACTTCGCCATCCTGTTCGTGCCGACCGAGGGCCTGTACGCCGAGGCGCTGCGCCGGCCGGGGCTGGTCGAATCGCTGCAGCGCGAGCACCACGTGATGCTGGCCGGCCCGACCACGCTGCTGGCGACGCTGAACAGCCTGCAGATGGGGTTCCGCACGCTGGCGCTGGAGAAGCGCTCGGTGGAAGTGTGGGAGGTGCTGGGCGCCGTGAAGACCGAGTTCGCGAAGTTCGGCGACGTGCTCGCGAAGACCAAGAAGAAGCTCGACGAGGCCAGCAACACGATCGACCAGGCGCAGACGCGGGCCAACGTGATGGCGCGCAAGCTGAAGTCGGTTGAAGCGGTCACCGAGACGCATGCGCAGGCGCTGTTGCCGCTGGCGCTCCCACGCGACGATGACGCCATCGTCCCCGATCTCCCGGAGAGCGACGCCTAGCCGATGACCCAATTTTCCCGCCCGCTGCTCGCGCTGATCCTCGGTCAGATCAGCCTGCATTCGTGCATGGCCGGGGTGCGGATGGCCGCGCCGCTGCAGGCGCTGAAGCAGGGCCAGGCGGAGTGGACGGTGGGGCTGCTGATGGCCTTGTTCGCCGCCGCGCCGGTGCTGCTGTCGCTGCCGGCCGGTCGCCTGGCCGATCGCCGCGGCTACCACGTGCCGATGCGGCTGGGGGTCGCGCTGTCGCTGGCGGGCGGCACCATCGCCGCGCTCAGCAGCCACTACCTGGCGATGTGCCTGGCGGCCATCCTGACCGGTGCC
>NZ_JBFUFP010001038.1:0-1905 GCF_056403375.1 Rhizobacter sp. P2_H2 | reverse complement strand
CCGCAGCTCGATCAGGTACATCGGCGGCGGCAGGATGTCGGCGGTGACGTCCTTCGCGACGAAGGTGCGCTGTGCAGCACCGGCCGCCGTGCCGGCGCCCCACAGCGACACCGCCATCAGCACGCTGGCCGCGGCAATGCCCGAGCCGATCAGGAGAACCAGGGTCAATCGCAGTGAACGCATGGGTCGTGGCGGGGGTGAAGGGCTGTTCGGGTTGTCGGCCGAAGCGCCCGCCACTTGAGTGCCGTGTCATGGATCCGGCAGGGGTTGCCGGCGATTGCGTCACGCACGACCACGATCGGGGTGATGATCTCGACCCTGGCCGGAGAGATCGACATGCGCTGCGAAACCATCCACACCCATCCCGATTTCTGCCGCTTGTCGACGATCGAGGGCGCGGCGGTGGACCTGCGCTATGCAAGCGAGCGCAACTTCGTCGGGCGAGACCTGTACGGCGCGCTGGATTGCGCGTGGCTGCATCGGCTGGCGGCAGACGGTCTCGCGCAGGCGGTGGCACGGCTGGCTGCCACGGCGCCGGGGCACCGCCTGCTGGTGCTGGACGCGCTGCGCCCGCACCGCGTGCAGATCCATCTGTGGAACCACCTGGACGGCACCGACCTGCGGCAGTACGTGGCCGACCCGGCGCGCGGCTCGATCCACTCGTTCGGCATGGCGCTGGACGTGACGGTGATCGACGAGGCGGGCGGCGAACTCGACATGGGCAGCGGCTTCGACGAGATGACGGCGCTGTCGCATCCGGTGCTGGAAGCGGCGCATCTGGCGAGCGGGGCTCTGACACCGGTGCAGCATACGAACCGGCTGCTGCTGCGCGATGCGCTGAATGCCGGGAGCTTTCGTGGCATCGACAACGAGTGGTGGCACTTCGAGATGCTGGACCGGCAGCGGGTGCGGGAGCAGTTCATGCGGGTGGAGTGATCTGCCGGCCAGCATGTGGAACCAAGCACGCTGTGAGGTCACATAGCTGCATGAGACAATTTCTTTGCAACCCAACATCGGAGCAACCAAGCCATGGGCTTCCTCATCGACTTCGCGGCGGATCCCAGAGCGGCGTTCGCACGGGGGTTCGTGCGTGGATTGGCGGCGCCCGTGACCTTGTTCGTGCACAACGAAGCGCCGGCACTGCCCAGCGTTCAGATGGTGGAGCCGCCTGCAGCCGGTCGGGAGATCGCCGCTGCGCTTGCGTCGGATTGGGTGAGCATCGGGGATTCGATGCATCGCGAGGTGCAACGTCATGAGCAGGGGCAACAAGCCTCACCAGACGCCGCTGGCTCAGGCAGCAAGCAAGGCGATCGGGCTGGGCGCGGTCAGGGCTGAGCAACAGGTTGTCATCCAGCAAAGCCAGTACACCGGGCAGATTCCGCACCCGGACATCCTCAAGCAGTTCGATCAGCTCATTCCCGGCACGGGAGCGAAGCTCATTCTTTGGGCCGAAGAGGAGCAGCAACACCGCCGCTCGATGGAGCGAGCAGCGCTGGATGCCAACATCGCGGCCCAGCACTCGCAGAGCCTGACCAACGCCTACACCGCACGCGCGATCTTTCGCAGCGACATGATGGGGCAAACCTGTGGCGTCCTGGTCTGCCTGGTCTGTGTGGTTGGCGCGATCTGGATGGGCACGATCGGCCAGCCGTGGGTCGCTGCGGCGCTCGCCGCGATACCGACTGCGGCTGTTATCAACGCATTCCGCTCAAGCATGTTCAGCCGCAAGCGGCAGGTCGACGAGGCGAAGTCGTAGCGCAGGCCGCTGTCGCACCCGTGGCGGGTCAGAACCGGTACGCCGTGAACACCACGACGCTGTTCTGCGCCTTCTTCTCGGTGATCGGGCTGTCGGCCGCGTCGCGCTGCAGGCTGCGCGTCGACAGGCGGGTGCCGATGCCCCACTGC
>NZ_JBFUFP010001037.1:0-1906 GCF_056403375.1 Rhizobacter sp. P2_H2 | reverse complement strand
CAGTTCCTCGACCGGGTTGACGTTCGAGGTCTCGACGAAGCCCTGCTGCACCAGGCCCAGCCCGTTCAGTCCCGGCGTGCCGGCGCTGGGCGTGCCCGAGGCCGCGGTCTCGGTGAACAGGTTCTGGCCCTTGGGCTCGAGGCCGGCCGGGTTGATGAAGTTCGTCAGCTGCAGCTGGCCCACCGTCTGCGGCGCGGTCTGGCCGGGCACCGTGACGGTGACGGTGCCGTCGTTGCCGATGCTCACGCTCTGCGCATTGGCCGGGATCGTGATGCCGGGCTGCACGGTGTAGCCGTTGTTCGTCACCAGCTTGCCGGTCGAGTCGACCTGGAACGAGCCGTCGCGGGTGTACGCGTTGGTGCCGTCGGGCATCTGGACCTCGAAGAAGCCGCTGCCGCGCACCGCCACGTCCAGCGTGTTGCCGCTCTGCTGCAGGTTGCCCTGGCTGAAGCTGCGCGAGGTCGCGACCGCGCGCGTGCCCAGGCCCACCTGGTAGCCGGTGGGCAGCGTGGTCTGCTCGCTGCTGTTGGAGCCGGCCTGGCGCAGGTTCTGGTACATCAGGTCCTCGAACACCACGTGCGACTTCTTGTAGCCGTTGGTGGCCGAGTTGGCGAGGTTGTGCGAGATGGCGTCCAGCTGGGCCTGCTGGGCCTCCATGCCGGACTTGGCAGTCCACAAAGAATTCAACATGGTGGTGTTCCTTCAGGTTCCGTTGCGGATCAATTCAGCGACAGCAGCTGCGCGGCGGCCTTCTCGTCGCCCTCCGCGGTCTGCAGCATCTTCATCTGCGATTCGAACTGGCGCGCCGCGGCGATCATCGACACCATGGTCTCGATCGGGCTCACGTTCGAGCCTTCGAGCGCGCCGTCCTGCACGCGGGCATTCGGGTCGGCCTGCAGGTCGCCGGTGGCGGCGCGGAACAGGCCGTCGGTGCCGCGTTCGAGCGGCGTCTCGTCGGTCGCGGTCACCAGCTTCAGCTTGCCGACCGGAGTGATCTTGCCGTTGGTGCCCTTGGCGCTGACGGTGCCGTCGGTGCCGATCGAGATCTCGCTGTTGGCCGGCACCTGGATCGGGCCGCCGTCGCCGAGGATCGGCAGGCCGCTGCGCGTGGTCAGCGTGCCGTCGGCGGTGATGTCGAGCGAGCCGCCGCGGGTGTACCCCTCGGTGCCGTCGAGCGCCTGCACCGACAGCCAGCTGTTGCCCTTCACCGCGACATCGAGGTTGCGGCCGGTCGCGGTGACCGGGCCGGGCGTCGCGTCGTAGCCGGGCGTGGTCTCGAGCGCATAGACGCGGGTGCTGGCGCCGCTGCCGAGCACCGGCACCGCGCGGAACGCCGCCAGCTCGGACTTGAAGCCCGGCGTCGACGCGTTCGCGAGGTTGTGCGACAGCGTGTCCTGCCGTTGCATCATGGCCTTCGCCCCTGACATCGACAGGTAGATCATGCGGTCCATGACGACCCCTCGTCGGTTGGGTACAACCGCCGATCCCCCGAGGGGATGCCGGCCGGCTTGGGAGCGGCCCGGCGCTCGGCCGGCTGCACGTTGAATGACATCGCTATCTATGCCTCAGTCGATCAGCGCAGGTTGACCAGCGTCTGCAACACCTGGTCCTGCGTCTTGATGGTCTGCGCGTTGGCCTGGTAGGTGCGCTGCGCGGTCATCATGTTGACGAGCTCGGCGGTCAGGTCGACGTTCGACTCCTCGAGCGCGCCCGACTGCAGCACGCCCATGTTGCCTTCCGATGGAACGCCCAGGATGGGATCGCCCGACTCGTAGCTGCGCGACCAGTTGTTGCCGCCCAGCGGCTTCAGGCCCTGCGTGTTGCGGAAGTTCGCGAGCTCCATCTGGCCGGCCGGCTTGGACTGGCCGTTCGAATACGTCGCCATCACGATGCCGTTGTCCTCGAT
>NZ_JBFUFP010001036.1:0-1908 GCF_056403375.1 Rhizobacter sp. P2_H2 | reverse complement strand
AGATCTCCAGCGGATCCTTGCCCGACTTCTTCTCGACCTGCTCCAGGGCACCGTAGATGATGCGTTCGGCGATAGCCTTCTTGCCGGACTCCATGATCACGTTCATGAACTTGGAAAGGTCGACCGATCCGAACTTCGGATCAGGGAGGATCTCACGCTTGGGTACTTCGCGACGACGAGGCATTGCTCTTCCTTTTATCTTCAGTTGGCGCGGGCATCGCTGCCTGCACCGCGGTCACCACGAAGGCGCTTCCGGCGCCCGGGCTTCCACTTACTCGGCCCGGCGGGATCTGCACCCACCGCAACCGCAACACGCCATGCCGGAGCTTGCACTCCCGCGATGACGACTTCACGAACCAGCTTACTTGCCGGCCTTCGGACGCTTCGCGCCGTACTTGGAACGCGACTGCTTGCGGTCTTTCACGCCTTGCAGGTCGAGCGAGCCGCGCACGATGTGGTAGCGAACACCCGGCAGATCCTTCACGCGGCCGCCGCGCACGAGCACGACGCTGTGCTCTTGCAGGTTGTGGCCTTCGCCGCCGATGTAGGAAATGATCTCGAACCCGTTGGTCAGGCGAATCTTGGCCACTTTACGCAGCGCCGAGTTCGGCTTCTTCGGGGTGGTGGTGTACACGCGAGTGCACACACCGCGGCGCTGGGGTCCACCCTGCAGCGCCGGGGATTTGGACTTCGTCTTCTCGACCTCGCGGCCCAGACGGACGAGTTGGTTGATGGTTGGCATGTTGGTAACTTGTTCCCGTTTGAAGTCACTGCCCGGATCTCTGTTGTAGAGGCCTGAGCACTCTCGGAAGAAGCGTCGCGCCCTCCCTGGGCGTGTGGCCGAACGATGGAACCGCGAGGCTGCGGGATCGTTGACCGCCCGGTCGACCAGCTTGTGGAATTCATGAACCCACGCGCCGGATCGACAAAAGAGCGAAGCAGAATCTGCCGAAAAGCCCGCGATTATATTCGTAGCCCCGTACACCCGCAAGCCAGGGATATGACCGCACCCGTGTTCCGCTTCGACCCACCCCGCGCCGTGCTGGACACCAACGTCGTGCTCGACTGGCTGGTGTTCGGCAACCCGGGGGTCGCTCCGATCGTCCGCGCGGTCGAGAACGGCCGGCTGCAATGGGTCGCCACGGCCGCGATGCGCGACGAGCTGGCCGAGGTGCTGCGTCGAGGGTTGCCTCGCAATCCATCGATGGATGCCGACCTCATCTGGTCAACATGGAGTGCACGCGCTCACATTGAAGACCTTCCACCACCCGCCAGCCTGGCCGCGCCGCTGCGCTGCACCGACCCCGACGACCAGAAGTTCATCGATTTCGCCCTGCTCCGCGCCGACTGGCTGTTCACTCGCGACCGCGCCGTGCTGCGGCTGGCGCGCCGGGCCCTCCCGCGCGGCCTGGCGATCCTGAGGCCCGAAGCCTGGACCGCACCCCCGGAATGAAAAAAGGGCGGCCGAAGCCGCCCTTTCCGCACGAAGCGCGAACACTCACTCGGCAGCGTCGCCGCCGGCTTCCGCCGGGGTTTCCTGCACGGAGGCGAATTCCTCCGCCTCCTGCATCGCGATGGCACGGCGCTCGGCGTCGTCCATCTCTTCCTTGACGCGGCGTGCGTCGTGGAATGCCATGCCGGTACCGGCCGGGATCAGGCGGCCGACGATGACGTTCTCCTTCAGGCCACGCAGCTCGTCGCGCTTGCCCATGATGGCAGCCTCGGTGAGCACGCGGGTCGTTTCCTGGAAGGACGCCGCCGAGATGAAGCTGTCGGTCGACAGCGACGCCTTGGTGATGCCCAGCAGCACGTCGGCGTGCGTCGCCGTCATCTTGCCTTCGGCCACCATCCGGTCGTTGGTGTCCAGCAGCTCCGAACGCTCGACCTGCTCACCGACGATGTAGGCCG
>NZ_JBFUFP010001035.1:0-1909 GCF_056403375.1 Rhizobacter sp. P2_H2 | reverse complement strand
GCGTCAACCGATCGACGACGGCCTCCTCGATCGTCGGGTACATCGATTCGAGCACCACGGCATCGGGCGCCGGCTCGGCGTGCGCCAGCACCAGCGACGCGGCACCGAGTGAAACGCCGATCACGCCGATCGCCTCGCCCGGCAGGCGCCGCCGCAACTCGGCCAGTGCCGTGCGCACCCCGGCGCCTTCGCGCAGCCCGAAGGTGATGCGCTCGCCGCTGCTCTCGCCGTGCGCGGGCAGGTCGATCAGCAGCACGGCATGGCCGTCACGCGACAGCAGCCGGGCGCGCTCGATCATCGCGCGCCGGTCCGCCCGCACGCCGTGCAGCAGCAGCACGGCGCCGCGACCCGGCCGGCCCGGGATGAACCAGCCGGCGACCGTGGCGCCGCGGCCGTCCGGGATCGACACGGTCTCGGCCTGCAGGTCGGCGGGCGCCGCGCCGATGGTGCGTGCGGCCGGCGAACTGAGCGCCTCGCCGGCACCCAGGCTGGCCAGCGCGACCAGCATCGCACTGGTCGCGAGACCGGCCGCGATCCGCGTGACGCGTCGCATCACACGCCCGGTGCCGACGCGCATCCGAGCGCCCACACCAGCGCAGCAGCGCGCTGGCGGATTCCTTGTGCCGTCATTCTTCCTCCCCGGATTCGATGATGATCGGCGCGATTCTGCCGTGCGGGCGCATCAGGGGCGACGCTGCTCGTTGCGCAATTCCTTGCGCACGACGAGCTTCAGCCCCGACCACACCGCGTCGACGGCGCACACCTTGACGTCGACGAAGCCCAGCGGCAGCGCGAGTTCGCGGATCGTGTCCTCGGTGATGTCGGTCGGCATCTTCGAGGCCTTCTTGGGCCACGAGACCCAGAGCGCTGCATCGGGCTTCAGCACCTTGCGCAGCGAAGGCAGGTGCGCTGCCAGGTCATCGCGCCTCGTGACGAAGACATGCGCGATGTCGGTGATGCCGGTCGCCCGGCTCGTGAACTCGACACCGGCCGGTACCGGCACCAGCAGCGTCCGGTAGCCCGGTGGTTCGTCAAGAATCGCAACGGTGCAGCCCTCTTTCAGGCCGAGCTTCTTCGCGAGCGGCGTGCCGGAATAGCCCTCCGTCATGCGGCCGCGCCGCCCGCTGCGAGTGCCGCGCGCACTTCGGCGAACACGCGCTCAGCGGGAATACTGGCTCCACTGTCCGAACCCTTGAGGATCTCGGCCCGCAGCGCGTCGCAGATCACCTCACGCTTGCCGGCACCGTCGCCTTGAGCGATCTCCTCGCATGCGGAAGCCGCGAACCGTTTTCCTGTGACGTCGTTGGATGGCATGGGCCGAACGCTATCAAACGCTGGCGGCCCCGCCAAGCCCGCACGGACTCACGCCAGGGTCATTCCCTGTCCGCTCAGCCGGAACGTCCCGATGATCCCGCTCAGCCGCAGCGCCTGGTCCTTCAGGCTCTCGGCGGCCGCGGCCGATTCCTCGACCAGCGCGGCGTTCTGCTGCGTCATCTGGTCGAGCTGGCTCACCGCCACGTTGACCTGGCCGATGCCCTGGCTCTGCTCGCCCGAGGCGGCGCTGATCTCGCTGATCATGTCGGTCACGCGCGTCACGCTGACGACGATCTCGTCCATCGTCGAGCCGGCGTCCTGCACCAGCCGGCTGCCGGCCTCGACCCGGTCGACGCTCTGGCCGATCAGGCCCTTGATCTCGCGGGCCGCCTCGGCACTGCGCTGCGCGAGGCTGCGCACCTCGCTCGCGACCACCGCGAAACCGCGGCCCTGCTCACCGGCCCGCGCCGCTTCCACCGCCGCATTCAGCGCGAGGATGTTGGTCTGGAACGCGATGCCGTCGATCACGCCGATGATGTCGGCGATCTTCTTCGAGCTGGCATTGATCTCGTCCATCGTCGACACGACTTCGGAC
>NZ_JBFUFP010001034.1:0-1910 GCF_056403375.1 Rhizobacter sp. P2_H2 | reverse complement strand
GCACTGCCGATGCCGCCCTTCAAGCCATGGCACGACATGCCGCGCCCTGCGCCCACGCTGCCCTGCGCAACACTCCCCGGCCCTTCGCGCGCGACCGCCAGCGCCTGCGCCACATGCGATTCCTGCAAGGCCAGCGCGCGCGCATCGTTCAGCCACCCGTCGTTGCACTCGAACACCAGCGGGTTCAGCGTCGGCAGGCTGCGCGCGAGCTCCGGGTTCTGCGCCAGCCCATCGCGCACCAGCGCCGTCGCCGCGGTGCCGACCGCCAGCGTGCTGACCAGCGCGATCGGCGATTCGAGCGTGCCGAGCTCCTGCACCTGCATCAGCCCGAGGCTCTTGCCGAAGCCGTTGATCACCGCCAGCCCGGCCGGCAGCTTGTGCAGGAAGAGGTTGCCCGGCTGCGGCAGCAGCACGGTGGCGCCGGTCTGCGTCGCGCCGTCGGCCAGCGTGCAATGGCCGAGCGCGACGCCCGGCACATCGGTGATCGCATCCAGCGCTCCCGCGAGCAGCACGCCCACGCGCGGTGCGCCGAGCGCCGAGAGCTCCATCAGAACTTGTCCAGCTTCGGGTCCAGCGCGTCGCGCAGGCCGTCGCCCAGCAGGTTGAACGCCAGCACCGTGACGAAGATCGCGAGGCTCGGGAACAGCGCGACGTGCGGCGCGTTCAACATGTCGGCACGCGCTTCGTTCAGCATCGCGCCCCACTCCGGCGTCGGCGGCTGCGCACCGAGCCCGAGGAAGGACAGGCTGGCCGCGGTGATGATCGAGGTGCCGATGCGCATCGTCAGGTACACCACCACCGAGGCCACCGTGCCGGGCAGCAGGTGGCGCAGCATGATCACGGTGTCCGAGGCGCCGATCGAGCGCACCGCCTCGATGTAGGTCTGGTGCTTCAGCGACAGCACGTTGCCGCGCACCAGCCGCGCGAAGGCCGGCACGCTGAACACCGCGACCGCGAGGATCACGTTGACCATGCCGTTGCCGAGGATCGCGACGATGCCGATCGCCAGCAGGATGCCGGGGAACGCGAACAGCACGTCGGCCATGCGCATCACGATGCGGTCCCACCAGCCCTGGTAGTAGCCGGCCAGCAGCCCGAGCAGCGTGCCGATCACCGCGCCCACCGCCACCGAGATGAAGCCGGCCGCCAGCGAGATGCGCGCACCCATCAGGATGCGGCTGAAGATGTCGCGCCCGAGCGAATCGACTCCGAACCAGTGCCTGGCCGACGGCGGGGTGTTCAGCGCGTCGTAGTCGAAGAAGTTCTCCGCATCGAACGGCACCAGCCACGGCGCGAACGCCGCCACCGCCACCAGCAGCAGCACGAACGCGCCGGCCACCAGCGCGACGCGCTGGCGCTTGAACTTGCGCCAGAACTCGGAGGCCGGCGTGCGCACGGCCGTCGTGGGAGCGGTAGAGGGTGTGTTCACTGGAAGCGGATGGTCGGGTTGATGACGGCGTACAGCACATCCACCAGCAGGTTGATCAGGATGAACTCGAGCGAGAACAGCAGCACCAGCGCCTGGATCAGCGGGTAGTCGCGCATCTCGACCGCGTCGACCAGCAGCCGGCCCATGCCGGGCCAGTTGAAGACGACCTCGACGACGATCGAGCCGCCCAGCAGGAACCCGAACTGCAGGCCCATCATCGTGACGACCGGGATCAGCGCATTGCGCAGCCCGTGCTTGAACACCACCGGCAGCTCGCCCAGGCCTTTGGCGCGCGCGGTGCGCACATAGTCTTCCTTCAGGATGTCGATGAACGAACTGCGCGTGAAGCGCGCCATCACCGCGGCCACGCCGGCGCCGAGCGTCAGCGACGGCAGGATGTAGTGCCGCCAGCTGTCGGCGCCGACCGTCGGCAGCCAGCCGAGCTGCACCGAGAACAGCTGCATCAGCACCATGCCGAGCG
>NZ_JBFUFP010001033.1:0-1914 GCF_056403375.1 Rhizobacter sp. P2_H2 | reverse complement strand
CGGCTCTTCAGCGCGGTGTAGTAGGCCTGCGCCTCGGCGGCGGCCCATGCCTGCGCGTACTGCCCCTGCGAGCGCACCGGGTCGGCGGCGATCGGGTCGCGGCCCAGCACCTTCGTGACCTTCACGATCACGTAGCCCTGGTCGCCCAGGTCGATGCCATCGACGGCCGGCAGCTTCGCGGTCGGCGCCTTCAGCACCGCATCGACCACCGGCTTCGGCAGGTCGCGCGGTTGCGCGCGCGACACCAGCTGCGCCGCATCGGTCAACGCCGTCTCGGGCGCCTTGCGAAGCTCGGCCAGGCGGGCCTCGCCTTCCTTGCGCGCGAGGGCCGCTGCCTGCTTCGCGACCAGCTTCTCCTTCACGCTCGCGGTCACTTCAGCCAGCGGCCTCACCGCAGCCGGGCTGTAGGTCACGACGCGTGCCGAGATCAGCTGGCTCGAACCGGCATCCACCGCCTCGGTGTTCTTCTTGTTGCGCAGCGCGTCGTTGCCGAACAGCGCCTCCAGGAACTTCGGCGACGCGAGCGGCCCCTTGGCCGCCGGGCCCGCCGTGCGCGTCACGCCCTGCGCGGTCTGGATCGGCAGCTTCAGCTTGTCAGCCACCGGCTTCAGGCTGTCCGGCTGCTCGTAGACCGTGTTCGTGAACTCGACCGCCGCCTCGGAATACTTCGCCTGCGCGAGCTGCTTCTTGACCTCTTCCTCGATCTCGGGGCGCACCTGGTCGAAGCTCTTCGTCTCGCCGCCGCGGGCCTGCGTCACCTGGATGATGTGGTAGCCGAAATCGCTCTCGACCACATCGCTGATGCCGCCCGGCTTCAGCGCGAACGCGGCGTCTTCGAACGGCTTCACCATCGCGCCACGACCGAAGAAGTCGAGGTCGCCGCCGTTCAGCGCCGAGCCGGTGTCCTGCGAATTCTTGCGCGCCACGTCGGCGAAGCTCGCCGGGTTCTTCTTCACCTCGGCCAACAGGGCCTCGGCCTTCGCCTTGGCTTGCGCGCGTTCCGCGGCCGGGGCCGACTTGTCGGCCTTGATCAGGATGTGGCTCGCGCGGCGCTCTTCGGCCACCGCATAGCGCTTCTCGTTTGCCTTGTAGTACTCGCGCAGCTTGTCTTCAGGCACCGTCAGCGTCTTCTTGATCGCCTCGACGTCGAGCACCACGTACTCGATGTTCGCCTGCTCCGGCGACATGAACTGCGCCGCGTGCGCCGGATCCTTGTAGTACGCCTGGATGTCGGCATCGCTCGGCGACACCTTCGCGAGGTAGTCCTTCGCGTCGAAGCGCTGCTGCTGGAACTCGCGCTGCTGGAACATCGCATCGATCGCGCTCGAAGCCGCCGCGGCCGGCGCGAACACCGTGCCGCCGATGCCGAACATCACCTGGCGCATCTCGAGCTGCTGGCGCAGCGTCTGCTCGAAGCCCGCCACCGTCATGCCCTGGGCCGACAACGCGACCGTCAGCGCCTCCTTGTCGAAGCCGCCGCCCGCACCGCGGAACTGCGCGAACTGCGGGTCGTTCATGTAGACGTTGAGCACGCGGTCGGCCGTCGCGGTGAAGTTCGACTTCAGCGCCGCGGTCTGCAGCACGCGCTCGCGCACCAGGTTGTCGAGCGTCTGCAGGCGCACCGCCGGCGTGTCGAACATGCGAATGTCGACGTTCGGCGCCTGGCGCCGGTAGCGGTCGATCTGATCGCGCTGCGCCGCATCCCATTCGGCCTGCGTGATCTTGTGGCCGTCGACGACGGCGACACCCCCGCTGCCCGCCATCGAGCGGTAACCTTGGTAAGCACCCGTCAGCACGAAGGCGGGAACGATCAGCACCAGCAACAGGAACTGGAACAGGCGGTTGTGCGTGCGAACAAATTCAAACATCGATGGCCTCGAAGGGTGATCGCTGTGCAGCCGGACGGCGCTGCTT
>NZ_JBFUFP010001032.1:0-1914 GCF_056403375.1 Rhizobacter sp. P2_H2 | reverse complement strand
GGTGCATCCGGGGCTGTCGGTCGTGCAGATCCTCGCGATGCTGCGCGCCTACCGGTGGCTGGGCCTGGGCGTGGTGCTGCTGGTGCTGTCGCTCACCGGGCTCGCGCTGGGCTTCTGGCCGCGCAGCTACCTGGCCACCGTGTCGCTGATGGTGAACTACGAGGTCAACGACCCGTCGAACGGCAAGGACCTGCCGGTCGGGCAGGTCGGCAGCTACATCGCGACCCAGGTGGAGCTGATGCAGACGCCGGCCGTGCTGCTCGAGGTGGTCGACCGCCTCGCGCTGACCGACGACCCGCACTACCGGCGCGGTTACCGCGGCGAGAGCGGCACGCTGCGCGACTGGGCCGCCGCGCGGGTCGGCAAGGCCTTGTCGATCTACCAGAGCCAGCGCGGCAGCCAGCTCATCTACGCGACGTATGCGGCCCCCGATCCCGTCGAAGCCGCGCGGGTCGCCAACACCGTGGTGGACGTCTACAAGGCGCAGGATGCGCTGCGCGGCGCGGCAGCGCCGGGCGAGCGCGCCGCGCGCCATGCGCGGCAGCTGGCGGGCCTGAAGACCAAGGTCGACGACGCGCAGCGGCAGCTGAGCGCCTTCCACCAGCGCAACGGCCTGATCGAGGAGGGCAACGACAGCAAGGTCGACGTGCTTCTGCTGGCCGCGCTCGACGATCGCCTGCTCGCTGCGCAGAGCGCACGCAACCTGGCCCAGGCGCGCGCCGGGCAGGAGGCGTCGAGCAGCGACCAGGTGCTCGCGTCGGCGCAGGCGCAGCAACTCACCGCGCAGCTCGCGGTGCAGGAGGCGCGCCTGGCGCAGCTGAACCGGCTGTACACGCCGCTGCACCCGGACGTGCTGGACGCGCAGTTGCAGCTCGAATCGACGCGCCGCGCGCTGGCCGCGACGCTGCAGAACCACGCACGCAACCTGAACGCCGGCTTCGTCGTCGCGAGCCGCGTCGAGCAGGGGCTGCAGCAGGCGATGGGCACGCAGCGCGCACGGGTCGCGAATCGCAGCCTGCTGCAGGACGAGGCGGCCAAGTACCAGCTGGAGCTCGACTCGGCCCAGGTCGTCTACAAGCGCGCGCTCGAAGCCTACGACCAGATCCTCTTCGCCGGCGACAACCGCGGCCCCAACGTCGGCGTGGTGAGCCGCGCGCTGCCGCCGGTGGCCGCGACCACGCCGCGCGTGCGGCTGGTGCTCGCGCTCGGCGCGGTGCTGGCGGTGCTGCTCGGCTTCGGCATCCCGCTGCTGCTGGCGCTGACGAACCGGCGGGTGCGCTGCCGCGACGATGTCGAGCGGCAGCACGGCATTCCGGTGCTGACGGAGTTCGCGCGGCTGCCGATGCGGAGCGCTTCATGATCGCCGCCGCTGCATCGAACCTGCCGCTGCCGGCCGTGCATGCCGAACTGCGGTCCGAACCTCGCCCCGAGTTGCGCCCGGTGATCGAGCGCCGGGCCGCGCCCGACGACCGGCTGATCATGGCCCACGACCCGCTGGACCCGCGCTGCGAGACCATGCGTGCGCTGCGCACCGAGCTGCTGCTGCGGCGCGAATCGGTCGATCGCGCGAGCATCGTCGCGCTGCTCAGTCCGAACCCGGGCGAGGGCCGCTCGCTGATGGCCGCCGAGCTGGCCATCGCGTTCGCGCAGACCGGCCGCCCGACGCTGCTGGTCGATGCCGACCTGCGGCGCCCGCAGCAGCACCARCTGTTCGGCGCGGCGAACCGGCATGGCCTCGCGCAGGCGCTGGGCCAGGGCGAGCTGCCGCTGCTGCAGCCGGTGCACGGCTTGCCGCAGATGTCGCTGCTGACCGCCGGGCTGGTGCCGGGCGATCCGCTGGAGCTGCTGTCGAGCCGCCGCTTCGCCGCGCTGCTCGACGGCTGGCGCACCGAGTTCGAGTTCGTCGTCATCGAC
>NZ_JBFUFP010001031.1:0-1918 GCF_056403375.1 Rhizobacter sp. P2_H2 | reverse complement strand
GGGCACCTCCGGCAACGACACCCTGGTCGGCACCATCCGCAACGACACCATCACCGGTGGGCTGGGCAACGACACCATCACCGGCGGTCTCGGCGACGACACCTACAACTTCACCGAGGGCGACGGCCAGGACACCCTCGCCTCCACCTACGACACCGCCGCCGGCAAGAACAACACGCTGTCCTTCACCAATGTCGGGTACAAGGACGTGACGCTCACCAAGTCGGGCACCTCGCTGATCATCTCGGTCAACGACACCACAGACACCATCACCGTGAAGGACTTCCTGTACGGCGGCAGTGCGACCAACGCCTACAACCCGCTGCAGGAGATCACCTTCGAGGGGGGAACCACCACCTGGGGTCTCGACCAGATCCTGGCGGCGATATCGACCACGGCCACCGCCGCCGTCGTCAGCGCCGGCAGCAACCGCGAGACCGCGCTGGGCATCACCACCTCGGCGACAGCGGCCCTGGTCAGCGCGATGGCTGCGTTCTCGCCGCCGGCTGCGGCAGACACCTTGCCGACGCTGTCGGCCGGTGCCAGCAGCCAGTCGCTCGTGCTGGCTGCGTGGAACTGAGATCGAAGCCCTGACGCACCCGGCGGCCCCCGCGGGCCGTGCCGTCGACACCGGGCTCGACTGCCTGGTGATGATGGCGCGGCTGCATGGCGTGGCCGCCGATCCCGAACAGCTGGCCCATGAGCTGGCCGTGCGCGGGCGGCCGTGGTCGACGCCGGACATCCTGCTGGCGGCCAGGCAGCTGCAGCTGCGGGCCAGGGCGGTTCGCAGCAGCATCGACCGGCTGCCCCGCCTGGCGCTGCCCGTCATGGCGCGATCGGTGCCCGCACCGGGAGCCGACACGTCGGCGGCCGGCTTCTTCCTCATCGCCCGCATCGACGGCGACCAGGTGCTGGTCCACGACCCGGCGGTCGGCCGCCCGGAGCTGCTCAGCCATGACGCGCTGCGCGCGCGCTGGTCCGGCGAGCTGATCCTGTTCGCGTCGCAGGCCTCGGCCGGCCGCGAATGGGGCCGCTTCGACTTCACCTGGTTCATCCCGTCGGTCGTGCGGCACCGCCGGCTGCTCGGCGAGGTGCTGCTGGTGAGCCTTGCGCTGCAGCTGTTCGCGCTGGTCACGCCGCTGTTCTTCCAGGTGGTGATGGACAAGGTGCTGGTGCACCGCGGCTTCACGACGCTCGACGTGATCGCGATCGGCCTGGGCGCCGTGATGGTCTTCGAGGTCGCGCTGACGGCCTTGCGCAGCTACGTTTTTGCGCACACGACGAGCCGCATCGACGTCGAGCTCGGCGCGCGGCTGTTCCGCCACCTGCTGGCGCTGCCGCTCGCGTACTTCCAGGCACGGCGCGTCGGCGACACGGTGGCGCGCGTGCGCGAGCTCGAGAACGTCCGCAGCTTCCTGACCGGCAGCGCGCTCACCGTCGTGCTCGACCTGCTGTTCTCGGTCGTCTTCATCGCGGTGATGCTGTGCTACAGCGGCTGGCTGACGCTGATCGTGCTGGCCTCGCTGCCGTGCTACCTGCTGCTGTCGGCGGCCCTCACGCCGCTGCTGCGCGCACGCCTGAATGACAAGTTCAACCGCGGCGCCGAGAACCAGGCTTTCCTGGTGGAGACGGTGCACGGCATCGACACCGTCAAGTCGATGGCCGTGGAGCCGCAGTGGACGCGCCGCTGGGACCGGCAGCTCGCCGCCTACGTGTCGGCGGGCCTGCGCACCACCACGATCGCGAGCCTCGCGCAGGGCGGCGTCTCGATGGTGTCGAAGCTGGTCACGCTCGCGACGCTCTAYGTCGGCGCGCGGCTGGTGATCGACGGCCGCATGAGCGTCGGCCAGCTGGTGGTCTTCAACATGCTGGCCGGCCAGATCGCGCAGCCGGTGATGCGGCTGGCCCAGTTGTGGAC
>NZ_JBFUFP010001030.1:0-1919 GCF_056403375.1 Rhizobacter sp. P2_H2 | reverse complement strand
GCCCTATCGCCCCGCCGCCACGTCGCGCGGGGCGATTTGATTTTGTCGCGCGATTGTGTCCATGCACCTTCCCAGCCTGTCTCCCGGAAAACGCTTCACGCTGCCGCGCCCGATCGGCTCGGCCGATGCCCTGCTGCTGGCGCGCTTCGCGCAGGCACGCACCGCGCAGAAGCAATTGACTGCGATCGTCAGCGCCGAGCCGGCCGACACGCAGCGCCTCGAAGGCGAGCTCGCGTTCTTCGCGCCCGAGCTGCGCATCGCGGTGTTCCCCGACTGGGAGACCCTCCCCTACGACACCTTCTCGCCGCACCAGGACCTGATCTCCGAGCGGCTGGCCACGCTGTGGCGCATCCAGCGCGGCGAGGTCGACGTGGTGCTGCTGCCCGCCTCGACCGCGCTGGTGCGGCTCGCTCCGCCGAGTTTCCTGGCCGCCTACACCTTCAACTTCAGGCAGAAGGAAAAGCTCAACGAGGCGGCGCTGAAGGCGCAGCTCACGCTGGCCGGCTACACGCATGTGAGCCAGGTGGTGTCGCCGRGCGAGTACGCAGTGCGCGGCGGGCTGATCGACCTGTTCCCGATGGGCTCGCTGGTGCCGTACCGCGTCGACCTGTTCGGCGACGAGGTCGACAGCATCCGCACCTTCGACCCCGACAGCCAGCGCAGCCTGTTCCCGGTGCCCGAGGTGCGGCTGCTGCCGGGCCGCGAGTTCCCGATGGACGAGGACTCGCGCACCGCGTTCCGCGCCCGCTGGCGCGAGAAGATGGACGGCGACCCGACCAAGGTGCGCCTGTACAAGGATATCGGCAGCGGCATCGCGACCGCCGGCATCGAGTACTACCTGCCGCTCTTCTTCGACAGCGTCGCGACGATCTTCGACTACCTCGGCGAGCAGGCCGCGATCGCGCTGCACGGCGAGGTCGACGATGCGCTGAAGCGCTTCTGGGTCGACACCCGCGAGCGCCACCGCTTCCTGCAGCACGACAAGGAACGGCCGATCCTGCCGCCGGAAGACATCTTCCTGCGCACCGAGGATTTCTTCGCGATCGCCAATGCGCACGCGGTGCTGTCGGTGCGCGGCAAGGAAGAGACCGACTGGGCGCGCCCGCTGCCCGACCTCAGCGTCGACCGCGGCGCGCCCGAACCGCTGAAGAAGCTGCAGCTGCACGTGGGCACCACGGCGCACCGCGTGCTGATCGTCGCCGAGAGCGAGGGCCGGCGCGAGAGCCTGCTGGAGCTGCTGCGCGACAACCGCATCGAGCCGCCGTCGGTCGCGAGCCTCGCCGAGTTCGAGCAGGGCGATGAGCGCTTCGCGATCGCGGTCGCGCCGCTGGCCGAGGGCTTCTTCTGGCACGACGCCGAGCTCGGCCGCGCGATCCAGTTCATCACCGAGACCGAGCTGTTCGCGACCTCGCCCACCGGGCGGCGCAAGCGCAAGCAGGAGCAGGTCAGCGACGTCAACGCGCTGATCAAGGACCTGTCGGAGCTGAAGGTCGGCGACCCGGTGGTGCATGTGAACCACGGGATCGGGCGTTATGTGGGGCTGATGAACATCGACCTGGGCGATGGCCCGAGCGAGTTCCTGCACCTCGAGTACGCCGACAAGGCCACGCTGTACGTGCCGGTCGCGCAGCTGCACCTGATCAGCCGCTACACCGGCGTCAGCGCCGAAGAGGCGCCGCTGCACCGCCTCGGCTCCGGCCAGTGGGACAAGGCCAAGCGCCGTGCCGCCGAGCAGGTGCGCGACACCGCGGCCGAGCTGCTGAACCTGTACGCCCGCCGCGCCGCGCGCGAGGGCTTCGCGTTCCGCTTCTCGCCGCACGACTACGAGGCCTTCGCCGCGAGCTTCGGCTTCGAGGAGACGCCCGACCAGAAGGCGGCGATCCACGCGGTGATCCAGGRCATGGTGAGCCCGAAGCCGA
>NZ_JBFUFP010001029.1:0-1922 GCF_056403375.1 Rhizobacter sp. P2_H2 | reverse complement strand
AGCTGCAGGCGTCGCTGCACATCGACCGCGACCGCGCCAACACGCTGGGCGTGTCGATCGACGCGCTGCGCTCGGCGCTGTTCAGCGCGTTCGGCGAGCGGCAGGTGTCGACGATCTACACCGCCGTCGACAGCTACCAGGTGATCATGGAGGTGGCGCCCGGCGCCAAGCAGGACGAGAGCGCGTTCAACAACATCTACGTGCGCTCGTCCAGCGGCACGCTGGTGCCGATGTCGAGCTTCGCGACCGTCACGCGCACGGTCGGCCCGACCTCGATCAACCACGTCGGCCAGCTGCAGGCGGTCACGGTGTCGTTCAACCTCGCGCCCGGCGCCGCGCTCGGCGACGCGACCGGCAAGATCGAGCACTACCGCGCGGAGATCGAGCTGCCGGAGTCGATCATCACCAGCTACGGCGGCGATGCGGCGGTGTTCAAGAGCTCGCAGGGCAGCCAGGCGATCCTGATCGTCGGCGCTCTGCTGGTGATCTACGTGCTGCTGGGCGTGCTGTACGAGAGCTACATCCACCCGCTGACGATCCTGGCCGGGCTGCCGTCGGCGGCGGTCGGCGCGCTGCTGACGCTGAAGCTGTTCAACATGGACCTGACGCTGATCGCGACCATCGGCATCCTGCTGCTGATCGGCATCGTCAAGAAGAACGCGATCATGATGATCGACTTCGCGCTCGAGCAGCAGCGCTCGCAGGGCATGGCGGCGGAGCAGGCGATCCGCGAGGCCTGCGTGCTGCGCTTCCGGCCGATCATGATGACGACGCTGGCGGCGCTGATGGGCGCGCTGCCGATCGCGATGGGGCTGGGCGCGGGTGCGGAACTGCGCCAGCCGCTCGGCCTCGCGGTGTGCGGCGGGCTGGTGTTCTCGCAGGCGATCACGCTCTACATCACGCCGGTGATCTACCTGTACCTCGACCGCTTCAGCGGCAAGGGGCCGGTGACGGCACCCGAAGGCGCCGCACAGGCCTGAGCCTAGTGCAGGTGTGAATTCGACGGCGCCGTCGTCATGATGCTCAGGGCCGGCGAGTCGACGCTGCCGGCCTCGATCTCTTCCTCGGTGGCCTCGCGCACGTCGCGCACCTTCAGGTCGAGCCGCAGCGCGATGCCGGCCAGCGGGTGGTTGCCGTCGAGCACCACGTGGGTCGGGTAGACCTCGGTCACGGTGTAGACCGCGTCAGGCCGCAGGCCTTCGGTGACGGCGCCTTCGGGCGGCCCGTCGAACTGCATGCCGACATCGACCTGTTCCGGGAAGATCGAGCGTGCCTCGAAGAAGACCAGGTCGGGCTGGTAGTCGCCGAAGGCCTGTTCGGGTTCGAGGTGGAGCCTGGCTTCGAAGCCGGTCTCCTGGTTGATCAGCGCTTCTTCGACCTTGGCGAGCAGGTCGTCGCCACCGACGAAGAACTCGACGGGCGCGTCGAGTTCGTCGATCAGCTGGCCTTGGGCGTCTTCCAATCGCCACGTGAGGGCGACGACGCAGGGGTTGGTGATGAGCATCGAAGGATGATCGCACAGTCATCGCACAATCMTGCGATGCCCGCACCGATCTCCCACCCCTCTACGCCCGGCTCTACGCCCGGTCTCGCCACCCGGCCCGACACCCTGCTCGGCGGCCTGTCGCCCACCGCCTTCATGCGCCGCCACTGGCAGAAGAAGCCGCTGCTGATCCGCCAGGCCGTGCCCGGCATCGCGCCGATCGCGCCGCGCGCACAGCTGTTCGAGCTGGCCTCGCGCGAGGATGTCGAATCGCGCCTGATCGTGCACGGCAGCCGCGGCTGGACGATGAAGCGCGGCCCGCTGCCGCGGCGTGCGCTGCCGCCGGTGTCGCGCGCCGGCTGGACCCTGCTGGTGCAGGGGCTGGACCTGCACCTCGATGCCGCGCGCGAGTTGCTGTCGTGGTTCCGCTTCGTGCTGC
>NZ_JBFUFP010001028.1:0-1923 GCF_056403375.1 Rhizobacter sp. P2_H2 | reverse complement strand
GGCGAATACAGTCCGCGCCCATCGCCACCCGAACGCCAACTTGTCCCCATGTGCCGCCGCCCCGGTGCCCGCGTCATCGATCCCACGCCGTCCTGCAGGCACACTGGCGTCCCGCCGTGTGCCCTGCGCATCGGCCCTTGTGGCATGAAGGTTGCGAGACTCCACCCATGACGTACGTGCACGGCAAGCGCCGGTTTTCCGCTCTCCTGACCGCGTCGATGCTCGTGCTGGCCACGTTCGGCGCATGGGCCGCCGCGCTGCCTGCGCAGGCCGCGCCGGCGACTGCCGCGGTGCCCACCGGTCCGGTGCTCGACCGCATCCGCCAGACCGGCAAGATCCTGATCGCGCACCGCGAATCCTCGGTGCCGTTCTCGTACCTCGATGCCGACAAGAAGCCGATGGGCTATGCGGTCGACCTGTGCCTGAAGCTGGCCGAGGCGGTGCGCAAGCGGCTCGAGATGAAGGCCCTCGCGCCGGAGTTCGTGCTCGTCACCGCCGGCAACCGCATCCAGATGGTCGTCGACGGCAAGGCCGACCTGGAGTGCGGCTCCACCACCAACAACGCCGAGCGTCGCCAGAAGGTGGCCTTCACGATCCCGCACTACATCACCGGCGCGCGCTACATGGTGCTGGCCGACAGCCCGATCGCCGAGCTGCCGATGTTCGAGGGCAAGAAGCTCGTGTCGACCAAGGGCACGACGCCGCTGAAGGAGGTGGACCGCGCGAACCGCGAACGCCTGCTGCGCATCACCATCGTCGAGGCGCCCGAGCATGCCAAGGCCATGCAGATGGTGCTGGCCGGCGAGGTCGACGGCTTCGTGATGGACGACGTGCTGCTCTATGGCCTGATCTCGTCGAGCGCCGAGCCGGGCAAGCTGAAGGTGGTGGGCAAGTTCCTGACCATCGAGCCGCTCGCGATCATGATGCGCAAGGACGACCCCGAGTTCAAGAAGATCTGCGACGAGGAGATGAAGCGCCTGATCCTCAGCCGCGAGGCCTATGCGATCTACGATCACTGGTTCAACAAGCCGATCCCGCCGAAGAACCTGCCGCTGAACCTGCCGATGAACTACCTGCTGCGGGACTTCTGGAAGTACCCGTCGGACCAGGTGCCGGGGTGATGTTCCAGCCGTTGTCGAAAGAAGCATCCGGTCTACGTGGAACTGCGTAGCTCCCGACTCCCTAGAATTTCGTTGTTGTCGTGGGTGGGTACTCGCCCCCCTCTTTTCCACCCTGAAGGAGATCGTATGAAAAAGGCATGGCTGAGCGTTGCCGCCCTGTTGACCGTCGCGGGCGTCGCCCAGGCGCAGCAGAGCGACACGCTGAAGAAGATCAAGGACAGCGGCACCGTCACGATGGGGGTGCGCGAGTCGTCGGGCGCCCTGGCCTACACGCTGGGCGACGGCAAGTACGCCGGCTTCCACTACGACGTCTGCCAGAAGGTGCTGGCCGACATCCAGAAGCAGCTGGGCCTGGCCAAGCTGGACATCAAGTACCAGCCGGTCACCTCGCAGAACCGCATCCCGCTGGTGCAGAACGGCACCGTCGACATCGAGTGCGGCTCGACCACCAACAACGCCACCCGCCAGAAGGACGTCGCCTTCGCCTTCACCACCTACGTGGAAGAAGTGCGCATCGCGGTGAAGGCCAACTCGGGCATCACCGCGATCGGCCAACTGGCCGGCAAGACGGTGGCCACCACCACCGGCACGACCTCGGTGCAGACGCTGCGCAAGCACGAGCGCGCCACCGGCATCGACTTCAAGGAAGTGTTCGGCAAGGACCACGCCGACAGCTTCCTGCTGCTGGAATCGGGCCGCGCCGATGCCTTCGTGATGGACGGCCAGATCCTCGCCGGCAACATCTCGCGCGCGAAGAACCCGGCCGACTTCAAGATCGTCGGCGAAGTGCTGAGCGTCGAGC
>NZ_JBFUFP010001027.1:0-1925 GCF_056403375.1 Rhizobacter sp. P2_H2 | reverse complement strand
ATGCGCGCCATCACACGGGCCGCGCGCTCGGGGAAGTGCTGGTCGAGCCACTGCTGGAACAGCGGGTTCACCTCCCAGGGCAGGCGCAGGATGATGCTGAAGGCCGAACGCGCGCCGGCCTCGGCAGCCGCCTCGACGATGCGCTCGATCTCGGGCTCGTTGATGAACGGGATCACCGGCGACACGCTGACCCCCACCGGCACGCCGGCCTCGGCCAAGGTCTTGATCGTGCGCAGCCGGCGCTGCGGCGACGCGGCGCGCGGCTCGAGGATGCGCGAGAGCTCGGCATCGAGCGAGGTCACCGACACGTACACCGCCGCCAGCCCGCGCGCCGCCATCGGCGCGATCAGGTCGAGGTCGCGCTCGACGCCGGACGACTTGGTGACGATCGAGAACGCGTGGTCGCAGCCGTGCAGCACCTCGATGACCGAGCGGGTGATGCCGAGCTTGCGCTCGACCGGCTGGTAGGCGTCGGTGGCCGAGCCGATGTTCAGCATCTGCGGTTCGTAGGCGCGGCTCGCGAGCGCCTCGCGCAGGCGTTCGGCGGCGTTGACCTTCGCGATGATGCGGGTCTCGAAATCCAGCCCCGGCGACATGTTGAGGTAGCTGTGCGTGGGCCGCGCGAAGCAGTAGATGCAGCCGTGCTCGCAGCCGCGGTAGGGGTTGATCGACAGGTCGAAGTGCACGTCGGGCGAGTCGTTGCTCGTGAGGATGCTCTTGACCCGCTCCTCGATGATCTGCGTGGCGCGCGGCAGGTGCTCTTCGCTCGCCTGCTGCTCGAGCGTGCCCCAGCCGTCGTCGAAGTCTTCGCCGCCGCGCGTCGTGAAGCGGTGCTCGATGGCCCACGCGGTACCGCGGCCCTTGGTGGCGCCGGGCGCCGGCATCGGCACGAGCGGCTGGATCGGCGGGCGGGACTGGATGGGGTTGAACTTCCGGGGCATCCTGTAAATATATACAGTATTCCCCGCCGAAGCCAGCCGGATCAGATCGCGCCGATGCTCCCGGTCACCGGCAGCACGATGCCGGTGATGTAGCCCGAGCAGGCCGGCGACGCGAGGAACACATAGGCCGGCGACAGCTCCTCGGGTTGCGCGGCGCGGTGCATGTCGGTGCGCTGCCCGAATGCCGCGACCTTCTCGGCAGGCGCATCGGCCGGGTTCAGCGGCGTCCAGACCGGTCCCGGCGCGATCGCATTGACGCGGATGCCGCGGTGCAGCACRTTGCTCGCGAGCGATTTCGTGAACGCATGGATCGCGCCCTTGGTCATCGCGTAGTCCAGCAGGTGAGCACTGCCCTCGAGCCCCGTCACCGAGCCGGTATTGATGATCGCGCCGCCGCGGCCCATGTGCGGCAGCGCGGCCCGGGCCATCTGGAAGTAGCCGTAGGCGTTGGTGCGCAGCGTCTCGTCGAAGCGCTCGTCGGTGATGTCCTCGATCGCGTCGGCATGCTCCTGGAACGCGGCGTTGTTGACCAGCACATCGAGCTTGCCGAAGGCCTTCACCGCCCGGGCCACCGCATCGCGGCAGAACGCCGGGTCGCGCACGTCGCCGGGGATCAGCACGCAGCGGCCGCCTTCGGCCTCGACGCAGCGCTTCGTCTCCTCGGCGTCTTCGTGCTCGTTCAGGTAGACGATCGCGACATCGGCGCCTTCGCGCGCGAACAGCACGGCCACCGCGCGGCCGATGCCGGAGTCGCCGCCGGTGATCAGCGCCGCGGCGTCCTGCAGCTTGTGGCTGCCTTCGTAGTACGGCGCGAGGAACTTGGGCTTCAGCTCGAGTTCGGCTTCCAGCCCCGGCTTGGCGATGTGCTGTGCGGGCAGCCGGGCCGGCTGCTCACGGGCACCGGCCTGCACCGGTGCCTTGCTCTTCTGCTTGTCGGTGGGGCCCTTCTTCGCGTCGGCGCTGTCCTGCGCGGCCTGGATGCTG
>NZ_JBFUFP010001026.1:0-1926 GCF_056403375.1 Rhizobacter sp. P2_H2 | reverse complement strand
TCCACAGGCCGAGCGCGATGCAGGCAACGATGCCGAAGACGAGGCCCCAGTGGATGTCGCTGCCGCCGATGCCGCCGATCAGCAGTGCATCGGCGATCGGTCGCGTCGACGGCTTGTTCAGGCTCGCCGGGTCGCGCAGCGGGCCCTCRACAAAATGCTTGAACAACGCCACCGCGATGTAGGCGAGCAGCAGGCTGCTGATCGTTTCGTTGACGCCGCGGCGCTGGCGCAGCAGGCCGACCAGCGCGATCCACGCCGCACCCGCCGCGGCTGCGGCGATCAGCAGCAGCGCGCTGCCGAACGCGTTGGCCGGCGGCGTGATCAGGTAGGGCAGGCTCGCGCACGCGAGGCCGCCCAGCACCAGCGCGCCTTCGCCGCCGATCACGACCAAGCCGGCCCGCGCGGGGATCGCGACGCACAACGCCGTCAGCATCAGCGGTGCCGCGCGCTGCAGCGAGTTCTGCCACGAGAACCAGTCGCCGAATGCGCCCTTGAACAGCAGCGTCCACGCGTCGACCGGGCTCTTGCCGCCGAGCCACACGAAGGCGCCGAACAGCAGCAGCGCGCCGGCCATCGCGAGCAGCGGCAGCGCGACGGCTTCGAGCGATTCAGCGTGGCGTGCGTTCATGATGGAAGGACGCTCCCCGGATTGSCATCCGGGCTACGCACCGGTCTTGCCGACGACGCCTTCGACGAGGTAGTTCATGCCTTCGAGGGCCGGATCGGTCTGCTTGAAGACCTTGCCCGCCTCGATGATCGTCTTGCCGGCGTTGTCCTTCAGCGGGCCCTTGAAGATGTCGAAGCTACCCTTCAGCATCGCGGCCTTCACGTCGTCGGCCGCCTTCTTCGCCGGGGCCGACACCATCGCGCCGTACGGCGACGGCTTCACGAAGCCCTCCTTCAGGCCGCCGCGCACGAAGTTCGGGTGCGGCTTGCCGGTGCGCGCCGCATCGATGATGGTCTTGTACGCGGTGATCCAGTTCCACTCGGCACCGGTCAGGTACGCCGCCGGCGCGAGCTTGGCCTGGCTCGCGTGGTAGCCGCAGACGAACTTGCCGCGTTTGGCGGCCGTCTCGACGATCACCTTCGGCCCGTCGACGTGCATAGTGAACACGTCGATGCCCTGGTCGGCGAGGCTGTTGGTGGCCTCGGCCTCTTTCACCGGCATCGACCAGTCGCCGGTGAAGATCACCGTGGTCGTGATCGACGGATCGACCGAGCGCGCGCCCATCGTGAACGCGTTGATGTTGCGCAGCACCTGCGGGATCGGCTTGGCGGCAATGAAGCCGAGCTTCTTGCTCTTGCTCATGTGCCCGGCGACGACGCCGTTCAGGTACTGGCACTCGTCGATGTAGCCGAAGAAGCTGCCGGTGTTCTTCGGGTGCTTGCCCTCGGTCCACATGCCGCCGCAATGCGCGAAGCGCACGTTCGGGTTCTTGCCCGCGACCGCCAGCATGTGCGGGTCGAAGTAGCCGAACGAGGTGGGGAACAGCAGCGTCGCGCCGTCCTGCGAGATCATGCCCTGCATGGTCTTCTGCACCGCCGTGGTCTCGGGGACGTTCTCCTCTTCCACCGCCTTGATGCCGGGCAGCTTCTTGATCTCGGCCACCGCCTCGGCATGCGCCTGGTTGTAGCCGAAGTCGTCCTTCGGGCCGACGTAGATGAAGCCGGCGGTGATCGGGGCCTGCGCGTTCGCGAGGCTGCCGAAGCCACCCAGGCCACCCAGGGCGAGCGCCGCGCCGGCGCCCTTCAGGACATCCCGCCGATGGAAGCCGGCCGTGAACTTCTCTTGCGTCGTCTCTTGGGTCGTCTCTTGCGTCATTTCTGCGCTCCTGTGCGTCGCCGCTGAAGTGGGTTCGCAGGAGTCATGCCCGTTCGCCAGTGCACGATCCCGATCGCCGCTGTTTAGAACACCTTCTTGTATAC
>NZ_JBFUFP010001025.1:0-1927 GCF_056403375.1 Rhizobacter sp. P2_H2 | reverse complement strand
CGTGACGACCGGCTCAGGCGGCGGCGTCAGCGCGTCCAGCAGGTTGGCCTCGGTGACCTTGTTGCCCTTCAGCACCCGGGTGTCGCCCATATCCTGGGCGCGCAGCGGCGCGGCCAGCAGCGGGGCAGCCAGCGCGGCAGCCAGGACCAGCCCGGCAGTGCGGCGCAGCGAAGACGAATTGAAGCTCAGCGTGTCCATCAGGGACCTCCGTACAGATTCCGCGATCATGACCGCTGCCACCCCCCATCGGAAGCGACGAAGGTCACGCATCCCACGATCAAGGGGCCGCCTTGCCCGCCCCGTCGCCCAGCGTGTCGTCTTCCCACAACCCCGACATCCGCGTGGTTTCCGACGGATCGCCGACCCACACCGCGATCGCGGTGTAGTTGTCCTGCTTCGGCTTGGCCGCGGCGCGGATGGTCTCGCCCATGCGGTCCAGCCAGTCCCCGGCCGAATCGGCGGCGGCGAAGGCCGACTCGATCGCCCGCTTCGAGAACAGGTCCCACCAGCCGTCGGAGCACAGCAGGAAGGCGTCGCCGTCCTCGATCGGCATGTGGGTCTCCAGCGTGCTCGGCTCCACCGGTCCCTCGGTGCCCATCGCGCTGAGCAGCTGGTTCTTGTGCGGGTGGTCGATCGCCTCTTCCGGCGTCAGGTAGCCGGCGTCGACCATGCGCTGCACGACGCTGTCGTCGCGCGTCACGTGGCACACGCGGCCATGGCGCAGCATGTACAGGCGCGAGTCGCCGACGTGCGTCCACAGCGCTTCCTCGCGCCGCATGTCGATCCACAGCGCGACCAGCGTCGCATGCATGCGCTCGGCGCTGCGCTTGCCCTGCTGCTGCTCGTTGATCGCCGCATGCGTGTCGCACACCAGCTGCGTCAGGTACTCGGGCGTCGCCTGCGTCGCCGACTGCAGGCCGAGCGCCGTCATGCGCACCACCATGTCGGAGGCGACGTTGCCGCCCCGGTGCCCGCCGGCCCCGTCGGCCAGCACGGCATAGCAGAACGGCCCGCTGACGCCGTGGCGCAGGTCGTCCTCGTTGCGGCTTCGCCCGCCTACCTCGCTGCGGGCGGCGATCTCGACTTGCAGCATGGGCATGCGTCCGTCAGGTGCGGCCCGGATGGCGCTCGGCGTCCAGGCGGTCCAGCTGGTCTTCATAGGCCTTGATGAAGGCCTTGCCGAACAACTCGTGGAAATCCTCCTGGGCGTCTTCGTGGATGCGCTGGTAGTGCTGCAGGTACTGTTCCCAGAGCTTGGCGCGGCGGTTCATCGGCAGCACGCTGTCGAGCACGCTGTTGCCGGAGAGCTTGCTCTCGAGCTGCGAGGGCTCGAAGCGCTTGAGCACGCCTTCGAGCGCGGCGCGCATGCCCACCATCGTGCCGATCGCGTGGCCGACCAGGTCGTCCATCGCATCGTGCACCGCGGCCGGGCCGACCATGAAGCCGCGCATCGGCGGCTGCAGCAGCTGCTCGATCGCGGTACCGGCATCCGGCGAGAACTTCAGCGGGTTGTTGTTGCGGGCCTGGATCATCGTCACATCGGCGCGCAGCTCCTGCTTGGCGGCGGCCCGCGTGGCGACCAGCTTCAGCGTGCCGTCCACCGAATGGCGCAGCAACTCGCCGATCACCCGCATCAGCGCCGGGTTCAGGCCCTGCGGCGGTTGCAGCTGGATGCCCGCGCCTTCGCAGAACGCGGCCCACAGCGCGTCGGGCGTGGTGTCGCCGGCGGCGTAGGCCGGGGCGGCCGCGGGCGGGCGCGTGGCGGGCGGTGGAACAGCCACGGGCGGTGCCACCGGCGTGGGCGGCATCGGCGTCAGCGGCATCGGTGCCGAGGTCATCAGCGACGGCCGGGCCGGGCGCACGCCGGGCATCGTCGTCGTCGGCGTGAGGTCGTCGCCGCGGATGCGTGCAGCCGGCGGTGCAGCCC
>NZ_JBFUFP010001024.1:0-1927 GCF_056403375.1 Rhizobacter sp. P2_H2 | reverse complement strand
GGCCGAACAAGCCCGATGCCACCTTCGGCGTGCAGGTGGTCTACGGGAAGGCGCCGCCGTCGCAGAACGTGGCGCCGAGCGAGGGCTACCAGTTCTTCGGGCAGGTCGACATCGACGCGAAGACCAAGGCGTTCACGGTGAACCTGAAGGACCTGGCGGGCAGCACCTTGTTCACCAAGACGCTGCCCGCCGCGTAGCGTCAGTTCGCCGAGATCTTCACGATGCCGCCGCGGCGCAGGATGTACAGCGCGCCGTCGGCACCCRTCAGCATGTCGACCGGGTCGCCATCGAGCTTCGCGAACGCATAGGCGGCGTTGCCGTTCGCGAGGTCGATGCGGCCCACCGTGTGCGCCACGTAGTCGGCGAAGAAATAGCTGCCGCGGTACATCGCCGGGAAGTTGCCGCCGGCCGGGTAGAACGTGCCGCCGGCGATGCACTGGCCGACGAAGAAGCCGCCAGGCCCGTTGCCTTCGGGATTGGTCGCGCTGTGCTTGTAGGTGAACAGCGGGGCCGTCATGCCGGCGGCAATGCGCTCGTTGCCTTCGGAAGTCGGCCAGCCGTAGTTCGCGCCGGCCGTGCCGACGTTCACCTCTTCCCAGGTCACCTCACCCACATCGTTGATGTGGATGCGGCCGTCGGTCGGGCGCACCGCGAACGTGAACGGGTTGCGCAGGCCGTAGGCCCACACCGCGCCGAAGTCCGCGCCGTTGCTTGCCGCAAAGAACGGGTTGTCGGTCGGGATCGTGCCGTCGTCGTTCAGGCGCAGCAGCTTGCCCCACAGCTGGGTCTTGTCCTGCGCCGGCGTGCCGCGCGCGTTGTCGCCGACGCCCACGTACAGCTTGCCATCGTTGCCGAAGTGCATCGCGCCGCCGTTGTGGTTGGTCGCGGCCGACAGGGCCGGCAGGTTGAAGATCACGGTCGGATTGCCGGGGGCCGCGACATCGCCGGCGGCCGTGTAGCGCGTGATGCGGTTGTGCGTGCCGTTCTGCGTGGTCGTGTGGTAGACGTAGACCCAGCCGTTGGCCGCGAAATTCGGGTGCAGCGCAACGCCGATCAACCCGCGCTCGCCCTGCGAGTCGACATTCGCCAGCGAAACGAAAGGCTGCACCTGCAGCACGCCGTTCTTCACGACGCGCAGCGTGCCACCCTGCTCGGCGACGAACAGGCGGCCGTCCGCCGCCTGTGCGAACGCGGTCGCGCTGGTCAGGCCGTCGACCCACGACTCGTTCTTCGTGAAGCCGGCAGGCAGTGCCACGGTGCCGCCGAACTTGACGGTGACCGCGGTCCAGTCGGACTTGTTGCCGGCGGCGTCGCGGGCGCGCGCCCGGATCACGTGCTGGCCGCTCGCATGGTTGGCCGTCACGACGCTCGCGCTGAACGGCGCCGTCGTGTCCTCGGTGCCGAGTGCCGCGCCGTCGAACTGGAACTCGACACCGGCGACGCCGACGTTGTCGGTCGCGGTGGTGGTGATGTTCAGCGTGCCGGTCAGGTTGGTCGCGAGGTTGACCGGCGCGGTGATCGCGATGGTCGGCGCCTGCGTGTCCGGGCCTTGCGGGGTCGTGACGGTCACGGTCACCGCGGTGCTGGTGGTCGCCGCACCGGTGTTGTCGGTGGCGCGTGCGGTCAGCGAATGGGCGCCTGCCGTGGCAGGCGTCCACGAGAAGGCGAACGGCGTCGCCGTGTCGGTGTTCAGCAGCGTGGCGCCGTCGAGGAACTCGACCTTCGCGACCGTGCCGTCCGGATCGGCCGCGGTGGCCGTCAGCGTCATCGCGGTGCCGACGACGCCGGTCGCGGCTGCCGCGAGCGTGACGGTCGGCGGCTGGTTGGTCGCCGGCCCCTGGTCGGTGAAGGTCGCGGTGTAGGTGGTGTCGGCCGCCGGCGTCGAGATCGTGTGCGTCGCGCTGCCGCCGTCGCTCCAGGTGGCGAA
>NZ_JBFUFP010001023.1:0-1929 GCF_056403375.1 Rhizobacter sp. P2_H2 | reverse complement strand
GCCACGTAGTTCCACACGCGCAGCAGGTGCGCAAAGCCCTCGTCGCGCAGCAGCTGGAACAGCTCGTCGTAGACCTGCCGCGCCGCGGCGCAGATGCCGCCCGGCCAGGTCCGGTCGTCGATGCACAGCGTGCCCATCAACCACTGCCCGTCGCTCACGAAGCGCGCGGCACCGCGGCGCTGCTCGTGCAGCGTGCCGGGCACGCTCCAGGTCTCGGTGACCGGGCCGGCGGGGTACAGCAGCGCGGGGGCGGCAATGTGCCGCGGCTCTTCGCCCGTGTGGATGYGGAGGTCGAGCGCCGGCGTGGCAGTCGATTCGAAGGCGCGACGGAACTGCAACGGGGAGGACAAGGGGAGTGGCGGAGGGGACAGCAGCAGGTCGCGCATCCAGCGAATTTTAGGGGAGCGCCGCACCGTTCCGGCGCATGGCGCGCCGTCCTACAGCGCGTCGGCCTCAGGGTGATCCAGCCAATTCGCGAAATCGTCACGAAGCCGTTCGCTTTCCTGCAACGCGCGGGTCCACACCGCCTGCCGGCCGGCCACGTCCTCGCCCCAGGATTTGAAGTCGGCCCGGTCGGGCAGCTTGCCGTGCGGCAGCGTCGCGATCCATTCCGGGTTCGGGTACAGCACGATCAGGTTGTCGAGCATCGCGCTGGCGCGGTGGCGGCGCTTGAAGCCCTTGTCGAGCCAGCCCGGCACCACCGTCCTCTGGAAGTGCGGGTACAGCGCCAGGCCGTCGTGCATCGACGCGTAGTCGAGGTGCAGGTGGTAATCGGTGATGCCGCCGTCCCAGTAGGCGCCGGGGGGCCCGCCGGGGATGTCGTGCACCGCGTCGAGCCAGAACGGGATCGAGCAGCTCGCGAGGATGCTCGCACGCAGGTTCGAGCCATCGAGCGCGGCCGTGTGCGTGCGGTAGTCGGTGAGCGACAGCGGCAAGGCATCGCGCGGGTCCGAGAACACGACGCGCTCCAGCCAGCCGCCCATCGCGCGGCGGCTCACGGCATTGGCCGCGAACGCGCCCAGGTAGCCGATCGGCGTGCGCAGCCGCCCCTGCCGGCCCAGCACGTGCCGGCCGCGGCTCGTGAAGACGTGCAACCGGTAGCGCGGATGCTGCAGCACCTGCGCCTCGCGCGCGCCGAACTGGCGCACCAGGTTGTCGGCGAACACCTGGCTGACGTGGGTCGCGGTCGGTTGCCTGCCGGGCGCGTGCTCGTACTGCTGGCCGATGTAGTCGGCGGCCATCTGCGCCAGCTCGCGCGCCGGGTCGTCGAGGCAGCCGGTGGCCATGCGCCACGCACCGATCGATGCGCCGAGCAGGTGCACCGTGTGGTCGCTGCGCGGCAGCCAGTCGCCGAACAGGAAGCGATCGAGGTGGTTCAGCGCCAGGCCCTTCGGCCCGCCGGCCGCGGCCGGGATGGCCCGCACATCCTGCGGGCGCAGGCCGTCGCGGCGCAGGTGCTCGCGCGCCTTCGGACCGGCGGCGACGAACAAAGCCTTCAAGGCCAAGCCACTCCCCAGGATCCGGCTTTGCCGGGCCGATGGGAGGAGCCCCTTGGGGGCAGGAGCGCAGCGACTGGGGGGCTCACATGTCTCGCTTGATGACGCCGCAGGCGATGCGGGCGCCGGAGTTGCCGGTCGGCTGCGTTGCGTAGTCGTCCTGGCTCGCGTGCACGATCAACCCGCGGCCGACCAGGTCGGTCGGGCCGGAGCCGATGGTGACGTCGCTGAGCAGGAATTCGAACTCGGCCACGCCGCTCGCATCGGCGGTGATCGCCGGGATGTCGCCGGCATGGTGGTCGCCGAGCGGCGAACCGTGCGGCTTGTTGGTCGGGTTGAAGTGGCCGCCGGTGCTCATGCCGTCGCCGCTGGAGCAGTCGCCCTTCTCATGGGCGTGGAAACCGTGGTCCTGGAACGGCTTCAGGCCGCGCAC
>NZ_JBFUFP010001022.1:0-1930 GCF_056403375.1 Rhizobacter sp. P2_H2 | reverse complement strand
GCCCCCTCCTTATTGGCGCACCACAGCCTCCCCGCACCCGCCTTCTGCCACCGCCCTGCCTTTGGGGAGGTGACAAGCGAACAAGTGGGGGTTGAGCCCGGGTTGCACCCGGGCGCGTCCATGCGAGAAAGATCTACCTGCAGCGGGAGAACACGTCCAGGTCGCCGCGATAAACGCTCGTCTTCGCCCGCATCAACCCCAGCACGCTCGGCACCAGGTTGTCGTGGCTCAACGCCACGTCGCGCTGCTTCTGCAGACACTGCATCGCGATCCCGGTCGCCGCCTCGGTCTGCGGCGCCAGCCACACCACCATCGGAACGTGCTTCTGCTCGCGCGGCGCGATGCCGTAGGGCAGGCCGTGCAGGTAGAGGTTGTTCTCGCCGAGCGATTCGCCGTGGTCCGACAGGTACAGCAGCGCCGGGTCGTAGGCCACCGCCTGCTTGCCAAGCCAGGCTATCGCCTGCGCCAGCACGCTGTCGGTGTAGGCGATCGAGTTGTCGTAGGCATTCAGCAGCTGTTGCCGCTCGCACTGCTGCAGAACGTTGGTCGTGCACTCCGGCATGAAGGGCTTGCGGCCCGGCGGCGAGCGCTTCGAGTAGGCCGGCCCGTGGCTGCCCATCTGGTGCAGCACCAGCACCACGCCACGGGCGCGTCGATCGGCCGGCAGCGCGGCCAGCCGCTGGTCGAGCCCGTGCAGCAAGGCCTCGTCCAGGCACTCGCCGCCGTCGCACAGCCCGGCCGGCATCGGCGCGGCACCGGCTGCGAGCCGGTACGCATCGTCGTGCGGCACGCGCTCGCACAACCCCTTGCAGCCGGCCTGGTTGTCCAGCCACAGCACCGCCAGCCCGGCCCGCTGCAGCACATCGAGCACGTTCTCGTAGTCCTGGTCACGCGATTCGTAGGCCTGCTTGCCCAGGTGCGAGAACATGCACGGCAGCGAGGTGGCCGTGCTGGTGCCGCACGACGTGACGTTGCTGAAGCTGACGACGCCCTGCGCCGCGAGGCCCGGCGTGGTGGCCCGCTCGTAGCCGTTCAGCGCGAAGTGATCGGCGCGCGCCGTCTCGCCGACCACCAGCGCCAGCAGCAGCGGCTTCGCGCCGGGCGCGGGCGGCGCAAGCGCCACGTCAGTGCCGATCGCGACCGGTGGTCCGGCCGGCCGCGCGTTGGCATCGTGCACCAGCATTCCGAGCGCATAGAACGAGTTCAGCGGATTGATCTTGTAGCGCAGCGTGTTGTGGGTGCGCATCGTCGACGCGAGGTCGGCGAACAGGGCGCCTGCCACGACCACCATCACGACCAGCGCCGCAACCAGCCCCAGCAGGTTGCGGCCGGCCTGTCGCCACAGGCCCGGCGCCTGCAGCGGCCGGCGCCACAGCCACGCGAGCGGCAGCACCGCGATCACGAGCACGCTCGCCGCCATGCGCAGGCTCAGCAGGTCGCGCGTCTCGCGCATGTCGGTCTGCAGCACGTTGGTCATCATCGTGCTGTCGATCACGACGTTGTAGGTGCCCATGAAATGCGCACCGAAGGCCGCCGCCAGCAGGAAGAGCCCGATCGCCGGCTTGATGCTCCAGCGCCAGGCCAGCAGCGTCAGCACGATGCTGGTGAGGCACGCGACGATCACGCCGAACGCGACGATGAAGAGCGTGCCGCGCGGGCCCTGCATCTCGGGCAGCGCCCGCAGCGACTGCCACAGCGGCCAGTTCGCGAGGGTGGCGATCCACACGCTCGCCAGCACGGCCAGCGTCAGAGGGTTCCAGGAGGTGGAGGAGGGGGGGAACAAAGCCCGGTTGCGGCCAAGGTGCATCCGCAAATTGTCGCAGCAGCAGGATGAGGCGAGGCTTAGGGCAAGGCCTCGATGCCACTGTCCGGGGGCCTCAGGGTGCGTCAGCGGGTGCGGCGGTTTCGGCCTCGGCGGGTGCCCCGCGCT
>NZ_JBFUFP010001021.1:0-1933 GCF_056403375.1 Rhizobacter sp. P2_H2 | reverse complement strand
GCTTTCTCCGGCCCGGTGAAATCCAGGTTGTGGTGCCGAACCCATTGCGCGCGCACCAGCCGGAAGCGGCCTTCGAAGCCGTAGATGCGGCCGAAGGGCGTCTCGCCGCAGAAGTACTCATGCGTGCGGTCGGTGATGATGTTGACGTGCGTCGGGTCCTGGAACGCCTCCGGTTGCGGGTAGGCCGGCGTCACCGCATACAGCCGGCCGCCCGGCGCCAGCACGCGCCAGATCTCGTTCATCAGCGAGATGAACGGCAGGATCGTGCGGCGTTCGTCGGGCACCGCCAGCACGCGCGGGATGTGCTCGATGAAATCGAAGGCCGAGACCGAGCCGAACATGCCGTCCGGATAGGGAATCGGGTCGAGCGCCAGATTGGCTTCCCGCGATTCGAAATCGGGTGTCGGCGGCAATGCGCGGATGTCGACGCCGAACAGCCGCTGTTGCCGGTAGGGATTGCGCGGGAACTTGCCGCAACCCAGGTCGAGGTGGGTGTCCGGCAGGCCACCGGGCAGAGTCGGCAGGACTTTGGAATCGTGGGTCATGRCATGTTTTCGGCGGGCGTGTGGGTGAGCTCGGCAATGATGTCCAGCATCTGCGTGCCCCGGTGTGTATCGGGTTCGAGGTAGGTGCCCTCCGCCCATTCGTTCCACGCGTTGAAGARCACGAAGGGTTGCTCGGCCCTGCGCGCCTTGGCCAATTGTGCGGCGAGGCCATTGCGGAACGCCTCCGGGCTGAAGTTGCGCAGCACCAAGCCGCGCTTGCCGCGCCGCGGGCTGTTGTCCCAGTCGGCGAAGGCCCCCGGATACACGCGAGGGCGTGAGGGGCGGCGACTGATCAGTTGCCACAGCAGCCGGTAGTCGTGGGAATCGAGGCGGTGCGGGCGTGCATCGGGCTGAAACCAGCGGCGCACCTTGGCCATCTGGCGGGTGACCTTGTGGCGCAGCCGGTACCAACGCGGCTGATCGTGCCTGAGCGTGTACATCGGCTCGAACTCCACCGCCGCATCGGCCAGGTCCAGGCGCGTGTCGGCGTCGAAGATGGTCAGCATCGAGACGAGGTGCAGGCCAGGCAGGCCCGCCTCGATCGCGAGAACTCGCCAGCGCGCGAACATCGGCTCGAGCACGGGAATGCTCCCGCAGCGGTAGACCAGCAGCATCGGCTGGCCGTCGACGCGGATGTAGCGCGGGTCGAGGAAGGCGCGCAGAAGGTAGGCGAAGTGCTTGTCCCAGTCGGCCTCGTTGCCGTAGTCCTGGGGCATCAGCACATCGCGCTCACCGCCGTCCCAGGCCCGGGTCCAGGGCTCGTTGGCCCAGGCGAGGCAGAACGGGAAGTCCGGGCCGCCGTCCTCGAGCAGCGCGAGGATCGGGCGCTGCAGCAGCTGCTTGCCGTTGAACCAGTAGTGGTAGTAACAGAAGCCGTGCACGCCGTGGCGGCGCGCCAGGTCGGCCTGCCATTCTCGCGTTTCGCGCTGCATCATGTCGTAGTAGCGGTCGGCGGCCGGCACGCGCGGCTGGAGGTGCCCGCGGTACAGCGGTTCCGCGCGGCGCACGTTGGTCCATTCGGTGAAGCCCTGGCCCCACCAGCGGTTGTTCTCTTCGACCTCGTGGAACTGTGGCAAGTGGAATGCGATGATCTTCGGCTCGGACATGGGATGGCGAAAGACTTCCGTCTTTGTGACTCCAGATGTCGAAGTCTAGTGGGCTTGCCGCACCACCCCTGCACAGCCATTCATCCGCATTAAGGATGGCCTGCAGCAGCGACAATCCGCCGACAATCCGCACCAGCCCGTTGATTCCGCCGACATGACCTCCTTGAGCCTTCCGCAGGTGACCCTGTGCTGCGTCGACTCGACCCCGCGACTGGATTGGTCGCTGAAGGCATTGCAGCATTKCCTGACGCAGGTTTCGTTCGGTGACGCGTTCCTCTGCAC
>NZ_JBFUFP010001020.1:0-1938 GCF_056403375.1 Rhizobacter sp. P2_H2 | reverse complement strand
ACATCGCTGCTGGCCAGAAGTCGCAAGGCTTCGAAGCTGGTATCCGCCACTCGTTCTGATCGCTGCGGCACGGCTTGCCGTGCCTCTCTGATCCAGTTCGTTCAAAGGCCGCCTTCGGGCGGCCTTTTTCATGGGCATGTCACCTGAGTGACACGAATTGACACAACAAGAACGAACCAGGCTTCGTCGCAATCAAGGTTTACGCCAGTGAACGCGTAGCAACAGGAAAGCGCACGACCGTGCTGCTTCAATGACAATTCCTGCAACAAGAAGTTCGCTACCGACAACAGGAGACAACTGTGAGAAAGACGATCTTGGTGACTGCGGCGCTCGCTGCAATGGGTTCTTCGGCATTCGCGCAGTCGAGTGTCACGATCTACGGCATCGTCGACGTGGCGGTGCGGCACACGTCGAACGAACAGAATGCCGGGCAGGCCGAAGCCGGCATGTGGCGCGAAATCGGCGGCGGCATGTCGCAAAGCCGACTCGGCATCAACACCGTCGAAGACCTCGGTGGCGGCATGAAGGCGCTGGTCAACCTGGAGCACCGCCTGTTGCCCGACAACGGCACGCAGGCGGCCACACAGTTCTGGCAGCAGTCCTGGGTCGGCTTGCAGACCGGCTTCGGTCGCGTGACCCTCGGCCGCCAGTACAACGTGCTGTTCGACGTCGTCACCAGCACCTACGCGTCCTACCCCTATTCGCCGTACTTCGAGGCCTACAAGCCGGAGATCGGTTTCGCGGTGGGCGCGCGCGCTGACAACATGGTCAAGTACCTGATCGAAGTCGGCCCGGTGCGCGCTGCGCTGCAGGTGTCGGCCGGAGAAGGTTCGGCCACCGGTGGGAAAACCGTGGGCGGCTACCTGCGCTATTCGGACAGCGGCATCGGTGCCGGCGTGGGCTACGAAGAATACGAGTTCGCCTCGGAGAAGAAGTTGAAGGCCACGACCTTCGGTGCGTCGTACAAGACCGGCCCCTGGTACTTCAATGTCGGCTGGGGTGAGAACAAGGTCGACTCCGGTCTAACGGCCACCGACAGGGCGACGCTCGGCGCCTTCTGGACCGGCTCCGCCAACGGCGGCTTTGGCGGCGCGGCCTTCCTGGCCGCCGACAAGCGCCAGATCTGGAGCGTCGGCACCAACTTCCAGGCCACGACCGAACTGAACCTTGGCATCCACTATTTCCATGCGAAGCAAAGCGGGCCGCTTGCATCGGCCGATGCCACCGCGAAATTCCTGACCGCCGCTGCCGACTATGCGCTGTCGAAGCGCACCGACGCCTACCTCGAAGCCGACACCACCAAGCTGACTGGCAATGTCAGCCTCAACGGTGCCGGCGGTGCAGCCAACGGCGCCCAGAAGCGCAATGGCTTCACGATCGGGCTGCGCCACCGCTTCTGATCGACGACGCCTTCTCCAGCCAGGGCCGCCACCGAGCGGCCCTTTTTCATGCATGCGCACCCCCGGGCCCCTCGTTTGCCCGAGGCGGTTCGGAAGTTGCTTCGGAAGTAAAGTCACGCGGGACCTTTCGGGACCTCTTTCACCCACGCATGCTCGCTTTCATCATTCGCCGGTTCCTGCAGGCCATCGTCGTGATGCTGTCGGTGGCCTTCATCTCCTTCATGCTGTTCCAGTACGTCGGCGACCCGGTCACCAACCTGCTCGGCCAGGAGGCCACGCCCGCCCAGCGTGCACAGCTGCGCGCCGATCTGGGGCTCGACAAGCCGTTTCCGATCCAGTTCGCACGCTTCGTCGGCAATGCGGTGCAGGGCGAGTTCGGCCTCAGCCTGCGCCAGGGCCGCAAGGTCTCGTCGCTGATCGTCGAACGCCTGCCGGCGACGCTCGAGCTGTCGCTGGTGGCAGCCGTCATTGCGCTCGCGGTCGGCATTCCGTTCGGCGTCTATGCCGCGCTGCGCCGTGGCAGCGCGCTGTCGCAGSG
>NZ_JBFUFP010001019.1:0-1939 GCF_056403375.1 Rhizobacter sp. P2_H2 | reverse complement strand
GTGCTCGACACCGCCACCGGCCGCTTCGACGGCCACCGCCTCGGCGAGCGCTTCCCGATGTGCAGCACCTTCAAATGGCTGGCCGCGGCGCTGGCGCTGCAGCGCGTCGACGCCGGCATCGAGCGGCTGGACCGCCGCGTCGCGGTGCGCCGCGAGATGCTGGTCAGCCACTCGCCCGTCAGCGAAAAGCACGTCGGCGGCAACGGCATGAGCATCGCCGAGCTGTGCGAAGCGGCCGTGCTGGTCAGCGACAACGCCGCGGCCAACCTGCTGCTCGCGAGCTTCGGCGGGCCGGCCGCGATCACGCGCTACGCGCGCACGCTGGGCGACACGCAGACGCGGCTGGACCGCACCGAGCCGGCGCTGAACGAAGCCCGCCCCGGYGATCCGCGCGACACGACGACGCCGCGCTCGATGGCGATCGCGCTGCAAAGTGCCTTGCTCGGCAAGGCCCTCTCCGAGGCCTCGCGCGCGCGGCTGGTGGCGTGGATGGAGGCGGTGCGCACCGGCACCGATCGCCTGCGCGCCGGGCTCCCGCCCGACTGGCGCGCCGCCGACAAGACCGGCACCGGCGCGCGCGGCACCACCAACGACGTGGCGGTGGTGTGGCCGCCGAACCGCGCGCCGCTGGTCATCACCGCCTACCTGACGGACAGCCAGGCCGATGCGAAGCGCCTCAACGCCGCGCTGGCGGCCGTGGCGCGCGAGGCTGCGGCGCGAGTCGCCTAGGGGGCAGCGAGTGCAGGCAGGACGCGCCCCGAGGCGAGCATCGCGTCGATCGCCTGCACGCTCACCGGCTTGCTGTACAGGAAGCCCTGCGCGAAATCGCAGTGCTGCGTGGCGAGGAAGTCGCGCTGCGCCGCCGTCTCGATGCCTTCGGCGACGACGGTCAGCGACAGGCTGTGCGCCATCGAGATGATGGCCGACGCGATCGCCGCATCGTCGCTGCTGTCCGGCAGGTCCTTCACGAAGGCGCGGTCGATCTTCAGCTTGCCGATCGGCAGCCGCTTCAGGTACGCGAGCGACGACAGCCCGGTGCCGAAATCGTCGACCGCCACCTGGATGCCGAGCGCGCGCACGGCTTCGAGCTGCGCGACGTTGCTCGCGAGGTCCTCGACCATCGAATGCTCGGTGATCTCGATCTGCAGCGCGCGCGGGTCGGCGCCCGACGCGCGCAGCGCCGCATCGATCYGCGCCTGGATGCCGCGCCGGATCTGCAGCGCCGAGACGTTCACCGCCACGTGCAGCCGCTGCCCGCCGTCGTGCCAGCTGCGGATCTGCCGGCACGCGGCATGCAGCACCCACTGGCCGATGTCGACGATCAGCCCGCTGGCCTCGGCGATCGGGATGAACTCGACCGGCGACACCTGGCCGAGCCGCGGATGCTCCCAGCGCAGCAGCGCCTCCACGCCCACCAGCCGCTGCGTGGCGAGGTCGACGATCGGCTGGTACAGCAGCCGCAGCTGCTGGTGCGAGACGGCCTCGCGCAGGTCGGCTTCGAGCTGCACGCGCCGCGTCGTGTCGTTCAGCATGCGGGGCTGGAACAGCGCGAAGGTGTTCTTGCCCATGCGCTTGGCCTCGTACATCGCGGTGTCCGCGGCCAGCACCAGCGAGGCCGCATCGGGCGCATCGTTCGGGTACAGCGCGACACCGGCGCTGCCGCGCACCCGCAGCAGCTGCGCGCCCACCGTCAGCGGCTCGTCGAACGCACGCATCGCCGCGTTCGCGAGCGCCTGCAGCTGCACCGGGTCGACGACGCGCGGCGACAGGATCACGAACTCGTCGCCGCCGAAGCGGAACGCCACGTCGGTCGGCCGCATGAACTTGGTCAAGCGCCCGGCCAGCGCGCGCAGCAGCTCGTCGCCGACGCCGTGGCCGAGCGTGTCGTTGACGAGCTTGAAGTCGTCGAGGTCGAGCAGCAGCAGGCCGAAGCCCTCGC
>NZ_JBFUFP010001018.1:0-1942 GCF_056403375.1 Rhizobacter sp. P2_H2 | reverse complement strand
CATCGGTGCCGATGCCGGCGTGTCGACCGAGGACCGCAAGTCCTTCGTCGGGCTCGAGGTGCCGCCCTTCGTGCTGCGCGGCGAGCCGGGCCGCAGCTTCGTGCTGCGCGCGCCCGACCTGGGTTCGCTGGATGTCGGCTCGCCGATCTTCTACCGCCGCACGCGCGTGGGCCGTGTCGTGGGCTACACGCTCGATGCCGAGAAGGACGAGCTGCTGGTGCAGATCTTCGTCGAGGCGCCGTACGAGCGGCTGGTCAACAACCGCTCGCGCTTCTGGAACGCGAGCGGATTCGACTTCACGCTGAACGCGAGCGGATTGACGGTGGACACGCAGGCGCTCACGTCGGTGATCGCGGGCGGTGTCGCGTTCGAGCACTCGGAGCTCGCGACGCCGAACGCGAAGGACGAGGCCGAGGCTGCGCCGGGTGCCCGCTTCTGGCTGTTCAGCAACCGAAAGGCCGCGATCTCGCCGCCGGACGGCCCGCCGATGCGGCTGAAGTTCGTGTTCGACCAATCGGTGCGCGGGCTGTCGGTGGGTGCGCCGATCGATTTCCTCGGTGTCGAGATCGGCGAGGTGCGTGCGATCCGCCCCGGCTACGACGCGCAGCGCAAGCGGTATCCGATGGAGGTCACGGCCGACGTGCACCCGCTGCGGCTGGGCGCGGTGCGCGGGGCGCTGGTCGAGGGCCGTGGTGGCGACGCGAGCGAGCGGGCCGAGCGGAACGTCCAGCTGTTCCGGCGGCTGGTCGAGAACGGCGTGCGTGCGCAGCTGCGCACCGGCAACCTGCTGACGGGGCAGATGTACGTGGCGCTGGATTTCATCCCGAAAAGCAAGCCGGCCGCGCTGGTGATGGCCGACGGCGTGCCGCAGGTGCCGACGGTGCCGGGCACGCTGTCCGACGTGCAGCCGCAGATCGCCGAGATCGTCGCGAAGATCAACAAGGTGCCGTTCGACGACATCGGCCGCGACCTGCGGGCGACGTTGGCGCAGGCGCGCGAGGCGATCGCGAAGCTGTCGCCCGAGGCGCAGCAGTCGCTGGCCGAGGTGCGCAAGACGCTCGATGCGTTGCAGGGCTCGCTCGGCAAGTTCGACCGCAACCTGCTCGACCCGGACGCGCCGGTGCAACGCAATGTGGAGCAGACGATGACCGACTTGCAACGGGCCGCGCAATCGCTGCGCGTGCTGACCGACTACCTGCAGCGCCACCCTGAATCGCTGCTGCGCGGCAAGCCGGCCGATCCGCCGCTGCCGTCGCTGGAGGGTGCGCGATGAGGGCGTGGATCGCGGCATCGTTGATCGCGATGGCGGGCTGCGCGTCGCAGCCGCCGGTGCGCTTTCACAGCCTGCTGCCGGCGGTGTCGTCGTCGCCGGCTTCAGCACCGTCAAGCGCGGCACCGCTCGTTGTCGAACTCGGCCCGGTGACGGTGCCGGCCGCCGTCGATCAGCCTCAATGGGTACTGCGCGCCGGCGACGACAGCCTGCGCGTGCTCGAAGGCGAGCGCTGGGTCGCACCGCTGCGCGACGAGTTGAGGGCGGCGGTGATGGCGCGGCTGGCCGAGCGCTTCAACGCAGTCGACGCGCGCACGCAGCCCGGCCCGGCGAGCGGCTGGCGGCTGCGCATCGAGGTGCAGCGCTTCGAGTCGATGCTCGGACGCGAGGCGTGGATCGAAGCGGCCTGGTCGGCCACCTCGGTCGCGACGCCGGTGCGCACGCTGGCCTGCACGAGCCGGCTGCATGAGACGGCGGGCTCCGATGCGCCGTCGATCGCTGCGGCGCATCGCCGCGCGGTGCAGCGGCTGGCGGATCAGATCGGTGAAAGACTGAGGACGATGGATCAGTCGTCCGCAGTTCCCGCTTGCTGAACGCAATCAACGAAGCATGCGGACGCTCGCATGCTCGTCGGTCACTTCAATCTTTTCCCCCCACAAGAGCGGCTGGTGG
>NZ_JBFUFP010001017.1:0-1943 GCF_056403375.1 Rhizobacter sp. P2_H2 | reverse complement strand
CTCGACCTGGTCTTCGAATACAAGCTGCGCGAACTGCTGGCCCCGACGCTCGCGCGCATCGCAGATTCGCTGATCCGGGACACCCGCAACGAGCTCGCGACGACGCTGCGCGAGATCGTCACCCGCGCCGTCGCGCAAGAGCTGCAGCGCACCCGCGGCGGCCGATAGGTCGAGCGCAGCGAAGACCCCCTCAAGCAACGCGCCGGGGAACCGGCTTTGCCGGGCCCCTGGCGTGGCGCCCCTCGGGGGCAGGAGCGGCAGCGACTGGGGGGCTGTCGTTTACCCTATCAACGCGGCCCGGAACTTGCTCGTTGTGTCGCCATGTCACAGCGAGCCCAACCCCTGATCCCTTGAGGACATCGCGCAACCAGACCCGAGGATTCCCGCAATGGAGGCGGTTTTTTTTGGGGTAACGTTGCGCCCGCTGAGGCTGACTCCTCACCCGTTATCCAGTCTTTCCCAAACCCCGGAGGTTTTTGCATGCAATACAAACTCAATGTCCTGGTCGCTGCTGCCGTCACCCTGTTCGCCGGTGCGGTGTCCGCCCAGGAAGTCGTGAAGATCGGCCACGTGGCCCCGACGAGCGGCGGCATTGCCCACCTCGGCAAGGACAACGAGAACGGCGCGCGCATGGCCATCGACGAACTGAACGCCAAGGGCGTGACGATCGGCGGCAAGAAGGTCAAGCTCGAGCTGCAGGCTGAAGACGATGCCGGCGATCCGAAGCAAGGCACGGCCGTCGCTCAGAAGCTGGTCGACTCCAAGGTCAACGGCGTGATCGGCCACCTGAACTCGGGCACGTCGATCCCGGCCTCCAAGGTCTACAGCGACGCCGGCATTCCGCAGATCAGCCCGTCGGCGACGAACCCCAAGTACACCCGCAACGGCTACAAGACCACGTTCCGCGTGGTGGCTGACGACGTGCACCTGGGCGGCACGCTGGGCCGCTATGCGGTCAAGGAGCTGAAGGGCAAGTCGATCGCCGTCATCGACGACCGCACGGCCTACGGCCAGGGCGTGGCCGACGAGTTCGAGAAGGGCGTCAAGGGCGCGGGCGGCACGACCGTCTCGCACCAGTTCACGACCGACAAGGCGACCGACTTCACCGCCATCCTGACCCAGATCAAGTCGAAGAACCCGGACGTGGTGTTCTACGGCGGCATGGACGCGGTGGCCGGCCCGATGATCCGCCAGATGAAGCAGCTGGGCATCAACGCCAAGTTCATGGGTGGCGACGGCATCTGCTCGGGCGAGCTGCCGAAGCTGGCCGCCGGCGCGATGGGTGACGGCCAGGTCGTCTGCGCCGAAGCCGGTGGTGTCGAAGGCACGCAGAAGGTCGGCATGGAGAAGTTCCGTGAAGACTACAAGAAGAAGTTCAACACCGAGGTGCAGATCTATTCGCCGTACGTGTATGACGCCGTCAACGTGATGGTGGCCGCGATGGTCAAGGCCGGCTCTGCCGACCCGGCCAAGTACCTGCCGGTGCTGGCCAAGACCGACGGCTACAAGGGCGTGACGGGCACGATCTCGTTCGACGAGAAGGGTGACGTCAAGAACGGCGCGCTGACGCTCTTCACCTACAAGGGTGAGAAGCGCGAGCAGATCGCCGTGGTGCGCTGATCGGTCTTTCGTTCACTGCCATGCAGAAGGGACGCCGCGAGGCGTCCCTTTTTTGTTGTGCTGTGCGGCAAGGCGCGTGGGGGAGGCCGTGGCGCGCCGGCCTCCCCCACGCGCCTTGCAGCCACCGCCGTGCTCCTGCGGCTATGACAAGCGAACAAGTGGGAATTGATGCCCGGGTAGTCACCCGGGCTGCGCGGCTCGGCCAGCTCGACGAACACTCGCGGTTCGTGGGCGGAGCGGCCGGGGCAGGCTGYGGGGGCGACTTCTGGGGCGACGGAGAAGMTCGGCTTCGGGGGTGGCGCGCGCCAGCGCGCTTCGTAGAC
>NZ_JBFUFP010001016.1:0-1945 GCF_056403375.1 Rhizobacter sp. P2_H2 | reverse complement strand
GTAACCACCTTTAGGTCTTGGTGAAGCGTCGCTGCCTCGCCAGGGTACCCCTTGCTGACCCAGTACGCGGTCGGGCGAATCCATGCGTTGTACTGAATGCCTTGCGAAATACCACGCGCCGAGTCATTGAAGTCCATCGGCACGCACTCAGGCTCAAGCATCTCGATCGAGTACGGCACGGTGGTGCCGTGGTCCAGACCGGGCACGCTGCCCCTGAGGCGCTGTGCGAACGCCTCGCCGTCGCGATACAGCGTACGGGCGAGCAGGCGCTGGCAGCGCGCGTAGCTGTGCTGCCAGCGCACCTCTGGGCGACGCTGCCAGTCGCGCCAGGCGGCCGACAGCGCTGCGGCGTACTCCGCATGGATCTCGCCACTCAATGTGCGCGGCTGGAACTCGACGCCGATGCCGTTGGCGCCCACCGTGTTGTTGACGAGCACGTCGAGCGCACCGACAACCAGATCGTGATTGCGGTCGAGGTAGCGCATCTGGTTGCGAAGCGGTGCAGCGCCCTGCTCGACCAGCTGATTGGGCGAGCCGCCATCACGACGGAATTTGCGCTGCGGGTTCGGTCGTGCGGCCTCGTAGTGGGCCAGCAGCGTGCGGTTGCGCAGTCGGTTCAGGCCGCGCTGCGGATCGAGCCAGGAGACGAGGCGATCGACCGGATTCAGACGCGCGCCCATCAGTGGAGACGCGCGACGCTGAAGCGCAGGCCGCCCAGGGTCGGGACGCCCGATGTACGGTCGCGCTCACCGGCGACGCGGCGTTCCCATTCTTGTCGGCCRGCGCGGATCTCGGCCAGATCCTCGCTCCGGAAGACGCGGTCGCCGAGGCGCGCTTCCTTGCCGAGCAGGACATCGGTTTCGGCCTGCAGGTAGGCGGCCAGCATCGTGGTGGCAGAGGTGCTCATGCGCCCATGCTCGTTAGATCCGCCTGCCATTTGTAGCCTACGAGATGACAATATTTATCGAGGCTTCCAGCACTTGCTACGGCAGACGGACACGAGACGTCCTAGGCGTTGCCAGTACAACGGCTTCTTCCGGCTGGTTTAGGTCGATCAAATTCGTTCGCTGAGCAACAGTGCTTGCCGAAGGCGACCTTCATCAACAGTGGCCGCGTGTCCCGGCTACGGGTCCGTTCGGGTGTGCATCTCGGACACGTCGGACGGGTCTACTCAAACGTGTGCCGACTCCGCCTCTACGACGTGAAGGCGCGGCGAAATCATCTCGAGAACGTCCCCGGATCGATATCGATCGATTGGAGAAGTTCAGACCGAGCAGCACGAACGTCGACACCAGGTTTCAAGTGGCGTTTCCGCATCGCGAGTTCGGGGCGGCGGTGACATCGGGCTCTCGGCTTCAAGGAGCGGCAATCTCAGCATCCGGCTGATACTGCATGCGTTCTTGGCCGCGTATGCTTAGCAGGGAAATCCCTAGCCGACTCAAGTCAGCTTATGGCTCACCAGGAGGTTTCTAATATGGAATCGATGAAGCAAGAAGCTACGAGTCGTCAGCCGAGCGGGCCTGATGCCGCAAAAAAAGACGGCCACCCTCCTTCAATGTATTCCGTCGCCTTGGCAAACACACCGCGTATGCTGGCGCAGAGAAAATCAATTAGTGAACTCTTCGGCACTGCCGCCGGGTATGGCTCTGCGCAAATGATGTCCCGCGAATCAGCGGGCCATACTGTAATTCAGCGGCAACTCTATCAGGAGGGAGCGCAAGGGGCGGCAAAAGTCCCCGTAATGGCCCGAATTATTGCAACCGCAATACTTACGGGCGACTACAGTGACCATGGGCGTCCGAATTACCTTCAGAAGCGACGAGTTTATGTGATTGGCGAGGAATATTACCAATGGCAAAGTTATTCCAATCTAGAAGGAAATCTTCCTGGGGGCGCGACTTACACCAAGTACGACATCCACCCATTGCTCGAAAGCGAACTGGAC
>NZ_JBFUFP010001015.1:0-1946 GCF_056403375.1 Rhizobacter sp. P2_H2 | reverse complement strand
GCGATGCGGCACGGGCACCTGATGGCGGTCGCTGCCGTCACCGTCGCGAAGCAGACGCTGCAGACGATGCGCGACGAGGGCTCGGCGGCGTTGCAGGAGTTCAATGCGCTGGCCGGCGCGGCGCCCGAGGCCGACCCAGCGGTGCGCCGCGTGCTGGACACCGGCGCGGCCGGCCGCGCCGTCGACGAGACGAAAGGGCAGTTGAAGGCGGCGCGGGCCGCGCTGGTCGCGGCGCGCGACGAGGTGCGAACGACCGACACGCTGCGCCAGCGCACCGCGCGCGCCGCCGATCGGGCGTGGCAGCAGCATCGCGACACGCTGGCGGCCGATCCGACGGCCGAGGTCACGCCGCAGAAGAAAGCCGAGTTGACGCGCGTGGCGCAAGAGGCGCTTGATGCGGCGCAGGCCCACGCGCTGGCGCGCACCGACCTGCAGCAGGCGACCGAGCTGGTGGCCGCGCTGAAGAAACTGGGCAAGTGGGCCGACCGGGCGGCTGCCGCAGTGCGGGCGGCGCAGGCCGACGTGCCAGCCAGCACCCGCCACGCGGCCGGCGAGCTGCTGAAGTTCGACCAGGCGAGCGAGCGCGTCACCCGCGTGCTCGACGACGGGCCCGCCGCGCTGACGCCGGCCGAGGCCCGGGTGTACGGCGAGCTGACGTACAGCGACGCGGCCCACCCGGCCTATCCGGACCTGCCGGCCAGTCTGCAGCTGAAGGCCCCGTCCGACAACCGCGGACGCCGGGTGCGCGGCATGGTCGACAAGACGCTGCGGGCCGTGCACGACAGCTTCCCGGTGAACGGCAACGCCTACGAGCGGCTGATGGGCCGGCCGCTGCGGCGCGGCGAATTCACCGTCGACCGCACCGTGGTCGAACGCAGCAAGGTGCCGGGCGGGCTGGAGAACGTGATCGCCGACGTGCATGCGCATGACCGCGGCTACGACCACCGGGCCGCCAACCGGCGCGACCGCGGCGCCGCGCGTGCCCGGCTGGATGACATCGACGGCCAATGGCGCCCGGTCGAGCGCTACTTCCATGCGGTGCGCCCGCTGACCCAGCTGCAGGTCCATGCCTCCAGCACCTCGCGCATCCTGCACGGCTCGATTCCGCAGATGAGCGACTGCGGGGCCGGCCACTACTCCGGCATCGACGCCGGCGGGTTGAACATGCGGGCCGGCCGGCGCATGGATGCGGAGGTGGCGAAGGAGTACGCCGCGAACTGGCGGCAGTACCAGGCGATGAAGCAGCGGGAGGCCGAGCTGCGCCTGGTCGATCCGAAGGCCGCTGACAAGGCGGCTGAGAAGGCGCAGGCGGCGCTGTCGATCGCCGCACGGGCCGACATGTCGATGACCGGCGTCGACCCGTCGAAGACGAACGCGACCGACCATGCGCAGCAGATGCTGCTGCAGCACCCGGGCGTGTTCAAGTTCGCCGGCGAGCTCACGATCAAGAAGGAGATGGTCGACGTGCTGCTCGGCGAAGAGTCGTTCTCGATCAAGACGTCGGAGCTGGCGCACTTCCTGCGGTTCGCCAGTGACACCGGCCTGGGCGTGCTGATCCACTGCGACTGGGGCCGCCATGCACTCGACCCGCACGACCACCGGCCGGCCGCGACGCGCACCGCCTACGAGCACTTCGACGACCTGATGGGCCTGGTCGAGCAGTTCCCCGAGGCCAACATCGTGCTGGCCCACACCGGCCTGGGCCGGCTGGTGCGGCCCGACACGAGTCGCGACGGCGCGGTGCCGGTGCACCTGCGCAAGGTGGCGGAGGCATTGCAACGCGCCCCCAACGTGCGCTTCGACATCTCGTGGAACGACGTCGCCGAGGCCTACCTCAGCGACCCCGGCATGCGCCGGGGGCTGGTGGACTTCATCATCGAGCACGACAAGCACATCCTGTTCGGCAGCGACACGGTGAAGCCGGTCAACGCCGGCCAGTACCACCA
>NZ_JBFUFP010001014.1:0-1950 GCF_056403375.1 Rhizobacter sp. P2_H2 | reverse complement strand
CACGAAATCGGCCAGCGTGTCGACGCCGAGCTTCGGGTCGACCACCAGCACGTTCGGCGAGGTCGCGACCAGCGTCACCGGCAGCAGGTCCTTCAGCGGGTCGTAGCCGAGCGATTTCGACAGCAGCGGCGCGGTCACCAGCGGCCCCTGGATCGTGAACAGGAAGGTGTAGCCGTCGGGCTCCGCCTTCGCCACCGCGCCGGTGCCCAGGTTGCCGCCGGCGCCGGGCTTGTTGTCGACGACGATCGCCTGGCCGAGCGCATGCGCGAGCGGCTCGGCCAGCAGCCGCGCGATGATGTCCGGCGAGCTGCCGGGCGGGAACGGCACGACGAGGCGGATCGGGCGGGCAGGCCAGGCCTGCGCACGCGCCGGCAGGGCGCTCGACAGCGCCGCGGCCGCAGCGGCGGCCAGCACATCACGACGGTTCAGGTTCATCCGTTGAAGCTTTCGGGGCGCGCGTCGCGCATCATCAGGAGCTGGATCGACTGATCCGGCGTGCGGCGCCCTTCGAGCACGCTGACCACCGCCTCGGTGATCGGCATGTCGATCGAGCACGAACGCGCGCGCCGCAGCGCGGTCGCGGCGCACGCGACCCCTTCGGCCACATGGCCGAGGTCGGCGAGGATCTTCGGCAGCGGCACGCCGTCGGCCAGCAGCAGGCCGACCTTGCGGTTGCGCGACAGGTCGCCGGTGGCGGTCAGCACCAGGTCGCCGAGACCGGACAGGCCCATGAAGGTGTCGGGCCGGGCGCCGAGCGCGCCCCCCAGCCGCGTCATCTCGGCCAGCCCGCGCGTGATCAGCGCCGCCCGGGCGTTGAAGCCGAGGCCCATGCCGTCGGCGATGCCGGTGGCGATCGCCATCACGTTCTTCAGCGCGCCGCCCACCTCGACGCCCAGCACGTCGCTGGAGGTGTAGACACGCAGGCTATCGCTGTGCAGCGCCGCGACGGCCTGCTCGCACAGCGCGGCGTCGCCGCTCGCGGCCACCAGCGCCGCCGGCCGGCCGAGCGCGACCTCGAGCGCGAAGGTCGGCCCCGACAGCACGCCGACGCGGCCGTCGGTCGGCCGCACCGCGCGTGCGACCTCGTGACCGAGCCAGCCGGTGCTGTCCTGGAAGCCCTTGCACAACCACATCACGCCGCTCGCATCGGCGGGCAGGCGCCGCAGCACCTCGGACAGCGACGCCATCGGCGTCGCGATGATGATCAGCCCGCCGCGTGCATGCTCGACGCAGCTGTCGAAATCGGACGACACCACCAGCCCCGGCGGCAGCGCGACGCCGGGCAGGTAGCGGTGGTTCTCGCCGCGCGCCTGCAGGCGCGCGCACTGCTGCGGATCACGCACCCACAGGCGGGTGTCATGGCGCGTTGAGGTGCTCACGGCCACCGCCGTGCCCCACGCGCCGGCCCCGAGGACGGTGAGCTTCACCGCGGCAACCCGTGCGTCAGTTGATGGCGGGCGCGGCAGCGCCGTTCGCGGCCTGCTGTTGCTGCGCCTCGAACATCGCCTGGAAGTTCACTTCGGCCAGCAGCACCGGCGGGAAGCCGGCGCGCGTGCAGATGTCGGAGACGACGGCGCGCAGGTACGGGTAGATGATCTGCGGGCAGGCGATGCCGATGATCGGCTGCAGCTGGTCTTCGGGGATGTTGCGGATCTCGAAGATGCCGGCCTGCTTGGCCTCGACCAGGAACAGCGTCTTGTCGCTGACGCGGGTCGTGACGGTGGCGGTGACGCTCACCTCGTAGATGCCGTCGGCGACCGGCTCGGCAGCCAGGCCGAGGTTGATGTCGACCTGGGGCTGCGTCTGCTCCAGCAGGATCTGCGGCGAGTTCGGCTGTTCGAGCGACAGGTCCTTCAGGTACAGGCGCTGGATCTGGAACACGGGGGTTTGGGTGTCGTCGGACATGGTGATCTCGCGATTGACGAAGACGAGTGAAAAAAGCCCGCAGAC
>NZ_JBFUFP010001013.1:0-1950 GCF_056403375.1 Rhizobacter sp. P2_H2 | reverse complement strand
CGTTTGACCAGGGTTCCGTCCTTCTCGAACGGCTCGATCAGTTGCAGGATGCCGCCGATGTCGTCGGAGGTGGCTTCGCGCAGGCTTTCGAGTTTCTCGTCGACGATCATCGTGCCCACACCATCGTGGGTGAACAATTCCATCAGCACCGAGCCGTCGACCGAGAACGGCACGATGTGCACGCGCTCGACGCCGTCTTCGCAGGCTTTCACGGCGTGCTGCAGGTAGAACGCGGTGTCGGTCGGCTGCATCGGGTTGGGCAGCCCGGCGAGCAGCTTGCGGGCGTCGGCCAGCCCCAGTTCCTGGTCGATCTCGCTGTCGGGGTCGAGCGGGTCGAGCGGAATGCCCCGCACCTCGGTGACGTAGATCAGCTTGTCGGCCTGCAGCTCGCTCGCCGTGCTGGCGGCGACGTCTTCCATGCTGAGGTTGAAGGCCTCGCCGGTGGGCGAGAAGCCGAACGGCGACAGCATCGCGAGCGCGCCGATCTCGACCAGCTTGCGGATGCCGCTCGCATCGATCTTGCGCACCAGGCCGGTGTGCTGGAAATCGACGCCGTCGACGATGCCGACCGGGCGTGCGGTGATGAAGTTGCCGGAGACGACGCGGATCTGGCTGTGCGCCATCGGCGTATTCGGCAGGCCTTGCGAGAAGGCGGCCTCGATCTCGTAGCGCAGCTGGCCGGCGGCCTCCTGCGCGCAGTCGAGCGCGAGCGGGTCGGTGACGCGCATGCCGTGGCTGAAGCGCGAGGTGTGGCCCTTGGCGCGCAGCTGCTCTTCGACCTGCGGCCGGAAGCCGTGCACCAGCACCAGCTTGATGCCCATCGCATGCAGGATCGCGAGATCCTGTGCGAAAGCCGACAGCTTGCCGGCGGCGATCAGCTCGCCGGCGATGGCCACGACGAAGGTCTTGCCGCGGTGCGCATGGATGTGCGGCGCCACCGAACGGAACCACGGCACGAAGGTGTGGGGGAAGACGAGGTTCATGGCGTGGCCGCACGACCGGCCGCAGTTTGAAATAATCGACGATTTTGCACGAAGGCTTCGAGTGACCTCTGCCCCGCGCCGCGGCCCAACGCCGGTGGCCAATCCTGTCCCGCCAATCACCTTCCCCGAATCGCTGCCAGTGTCGTCGCGGCGCGACGAGATCGCCCAGGCCATCGAGGCGAACCAGGTCGTGATCGTCTGCGGCGAGACCGGCTCCGGCAAGACCACGCAGTTGCCGAAGATCGCGCTCTCGCTCGGCCGCGGCAAGGGCGCGGGCGGCAAGGGGCTGATCGGCCACACGCAGCCGCGGCGCATTGCCGCATCGAGCGTGGCCAAGCGCATCGCGCAGGAGCTGAACACGCCGCTGGGCGAGCACGTCGGCTTCAAGGTGCGGTTTCAAGACCGGCTGTCGCCCGGCGCGAGCGTCAAGCTGATGACCGACGGCATCCTGCTGGCCGAGACGCAGACCGACCCGCTGCTGAAGGCCTACGACACGCTGATCATCGACGAGGCCCACGAGCGCAGCCTGAACATCGACTTCCTGCTCGGCTACCTGCGGCAGATCCTGCCGCGCCGGCCCGACCTGAAGATCATCGTCACGTCGGCCACGATCGATGCCGACCGCTTTGCGCAGCACTTCGCGTCGCGCCACGGGCCGGCGCCGGTGATCCAGGTGTCGGGGCGGCTGTTTCCGGTCGAGCAGCGCTGGCGGCCGTTCGAGGAATCGCGCGAATACGGCCTGAACGACGCGATCGGCGATGCGGTCGACGAGCTGTGGCGCGAGGGCGCCGGCGACGTGCTGGTGTTCCTGCCGGGCGAGCGCGAGATCCGCGAGGCGGCCGAGCACCTGCGCAAGCACCACCCGCCGGGCGTCGAGGTGGTGCCGCTGTTCGCGCGCCTGAGCCAGCAGGAGCAGGATGCCGTGTTCGAGCCGCACAGCGCGCGCCGCATCGTGCTGGCCACCAAC
>NZ_JBFUFP010001012.1:0-1957 GCF_056403375.1 Rhizobacter sp. P2_H2 | reverse complement strand
GCTTCGACGTGCTCGCGCTGTGGCGCGCTGCGGCACGTGAGGTGAGCGGCCGGGCGGTGCCCTGCGGCCACTACATCGCCGAAGAATTGCCCGAGCTGCTGCTCGCCGAGATCAACGACTTCCTGAAGGACTGAATGATGAACGCGCCCAAGAAGACCCACCGCATCGCCGTCATCGCCGGCGACGGCATCGGCAAGGAAACCGTGCCCGAGGGCCTGCGCGTGCTCGAGGCGGTGGCCGGCCGCTTCGGCATCGGGCTGCAGTTCGACCACTTCGACTTCGCGAGCTGGGACTGGTACGAGCGCCACGGCCAGATGCTGCCGGACGACTGGAAGCAGCAGATCGGCGGGCATGACGCGATCTTCTTCGGCGCGGTCGGCTGGCCCGAGAAGATCCCCGACCACGTGTCGCTGTGGGGTTCGCTGCTGAAGTTCCGCCGCGAGTTCGACCAGTTCGTGAACCTGCGCCCGGCGCGCCTGATGCCCGGCATCCGCTCGCCGCTGGTGGGCCGTGACGGCAAGCCGCGCGCGCCCGGCGCGATCGACATGATGATCGTGCGCGAGAACACCGAGGGCGAGTACTCCAGCATCGGCGGGCGCATGTACGAGGGCAGCGAGCGCGAGATCGTGATCCAGGAGACGGTGATGTCGCGTGTCGGCGTCGACCGGGTGCTGAAGTTCGCGTTCGAGCTGGCGCAGTCGCGCCCGCGCCGCAAGCTGACCTCGGCCACCAAGTCGAACGGCATCTCGATCACGATGCCCTACTGGGACGAGCGCGTCGAGGCGATGGCCCGCGGCTATCCGGATGTCAGCGTCGATCGCTTCCACATCGACATCCTGACCGCGCACTTCGTGCAGCGCCCCGAGGTGTTCGACGTGGTGGTCGCGAGCAACCTGTTCGGCGACATCCTGTCGGACCTCGGGCCGGCCTGCACCGGCACGATCGGCATCGCGCCGTCGGCCAACCTGAACCCTGCCGGCACCCACCCGTCGCTGTTCGAACCGGTGCACGGCTCGGCGCCCGACATCGCCGGGCGCGGCATCGCGAACCCGATCGGGCAGATCTGGTCGGGCGCGATGATGCTCGACCACCTGGGCCACCGCGATGCGCACGATGCGGTGCTGCGCGCGATCGAGACGGTGCTCGAGCCCTCGTCCGGTGCGCCGCGCACCCCCGACCTGGGTGGTACGGCGCACACCGCCGACCTCGGCCGCGCGATCGCCGAGTGCATGTGACCCCACATGACACGCGGGGTGGCCGACCCCGCTGCAACCCGCGCCGAATATGACGCGGACAGCCTATTGTCAAGCGAGGAAGCACGCGCGCGGATGCCGCCTTCGGATGCAGCTGATTACGCATAGAATCCGCTTCCGCGCTTGACAGTGGGGGTGCCTGCGGCTGTAATCGTTCGAGCCGTTACGTCCCGTCCCGCGCGGCCCGGATCCAGGCTCCACACCCATCCAGATTCTTTTCGAGACACCTTTTTTGAGGGGGTACCTTCGTGAACAAATCCGAACTGATTGAGCACATCGCCAAGCAGGCCGACATCTCCAAAGCAGCGGCGACGCGCGCGCTCGAAGCTCTGATCGGCGGCGTGAAATCCACGCTGAAGAAAAACAACAGCGTGTCGCTCGTTGGCTTCGGCACCTTCAGCGTCAGCAAGCGCGCCGCCCGTGCCGGCCGCAACCCGCGCACCGGCGCCACCATCAAGATCAAGGCCGCCAAGGTGCCGAAGTTCCGCCCGGGCAAGGCCCTGAAGGACGCGGTCAACTGAAGACCGCAGGCAACGGAAGGCATCCGGGTGCTTAGCTCAGTTGGTAGAGCGGCGCCCTTACAAGGCGTAGGTCGGGGGTTCGAGCCCCTCAGCACCCACCACCCGATGGCACCGCGGACGAGCTGGCAGAGCTAGTAGAATCCGCGCCGCCCACCCCCAGCAAAGGCGAACCCAGGTTCGCCT
>NZ_JBFUFP010001011.1:0-1961 GCF_056403375.1 Rhizobacter sp. P2_H2 | reverse complement strand
GAATCCGACACCGCGAACTCCAGCAGCGCCGCATGGTTGTGCGCCGCGCTGCTGGCCGGCATCTTGGTCACCGAGATCATCACGTGCCCGCGCTCGGTGAACTTCACCGCATTGCCCAGCAGGTTCATCAGCACCTGGCGCAGCCGCGCCGCATCGCCGTAGGCGCGCACCGGCAGGTCGGGGCCCATCTGGCAGATCACCTCCAGCCCCTTGGCATGCGCCTGCACCGCCAGCAGCTCGGCCACGTCGTAGGCCACCTCGCAGGGGTTGAACGGCAGCGATTCGACCTCGAACTTGCCGGCCTCGATCTTCGAGAAATCGAGGATGTCGTTGATGACGCCCAGCAGCGCCTGGCCCGAGCGGTGCGCGCTGTCGGCAAAGCGGCGCTGCTGGTCGTTCAGCGTCGTGCCCATCAGCAGCTCGGTCATGCCGAGCACGCCGTTCATCGGCGTGCGGATCTCGTGGCTCATGTTGGCGAGGAACTGCGACTTGGCCTGGCTGGCCGCCTCGGCCGCATCCTTCGCGGCCTGCAGCTCGGACAGGTGCTGAGCCTTCTCGGCCGAGGCCAGCTCCATGCGCCGGCGGATCAGGAAGCCGTAGACCAGCATGCCCAGCGTGATCGCGGTGACGCCGACGGCGCTCGCGAACTCGAGCCAGCGGTAGCGGCCCACCGACTGGCTCAGCGCATCGAACTGCGCCTTCTGCAGCGTGCGCGAGATGCGCGAGACACCGCGCAGGTCTTCCTGCAGCAGCGCATAGCTGCGGTCGACCTCGACCATCGCGCGCGAGGCCGCATCGAGCCGCTGCTCGCCGAAGCGCTGCAGCGTGGTCTCGGATTGCTCGACCATGCGCTGCACCGTGTTGCCGGCCGATTGCAGGCCCTGCACCATCAGCTCGCGCTCGCCTTCGGCCGGGTGGGCCTCGAAGCGCTGCATCGCGGCCGCGAGCGCCTGCTTGAAGCGCCCGTGCGCGGCATGCAGCCGCTCGCGCTCGTGGTCGACCTGGCCCGACGCGAAGATGTCGTTGGCCGGGGCGTCGACCTCGCCGGCCAGGCGGCGCAGCTCACCCAGCGCCTCGAAGCGGGCGGCCCAGCCGCGGTCGGCGGCGAGCGAATCGCCGAAGCGCTCGTTGACCTTGACGCCCAGGAACTGGTCGAGCCCGATCACCACCAGGATCAGCAGCGCGGCCGCACCGTACAGCAGTTGCCACGAGCGCTTGCGAGCGGAGGGAACTGCGACGGGGCCGGAAGGTGTCATGGTGTCCTGCGAGGCGCTGCGCGGGATGTTACGACGATCCCCGCGGCAATCAATCCGAACGCCGCGACGTGGTACCACTGCGGCCCTTCGCCCAGCATCGCGGCCGACATCAGCGCGGCGAACACCGGCGTCAGGTTCGCGAAGAAGGCCGCCACCGCCGGCCCCACCGCGGTGACGCCCGCGCCCCAGCAGAAGTACGCCACGATCGACGGGCCGATCGCCACGTAGGCGAGCGCCGCATACACCGCGCCGGACCACATGATCGGCTGCCCGCCGAGCGCCTGCTCGGCGCCCGCGCCGGCACCGGCCCACAGCGCACCGAAGCCGACCTGGGCGAGCAGGAACTCCGCGGCGCTCCAGGGCGGCCGTTCGGGCGGGCGCATCGAGGCCGGCGGGCGCGCCAGCATCCAGCTGTAGACCGCCCACAGCGCGGTGGCCAGCAGCATCAGCAGGTCGCCGGGCACCAGGTGCAGCTGCAGCAGCGTCGACGGGTGGCCGTGCGACAGCACCAGCGCCACGCCGAGCAGCGACAGCACGGCGCCGGCCCCCTGGCGGCGCGTCGGCCGCTCGCCGTAGGCCAGCGCGCCGACCGCGAGCATGAAGAGCGGCGAGCTGGCGGCGATCAGCGTCACGTTGATCGGCGTGGAGGTGGTGACCGCCATGTACTGCAGCGCGTTGTAGCTGCCGACGCCCATCAGACTGAGC
>NZ_JBFUFP010001010.1:0-1964 GCF_056403375.1 Rhizobacter sp. P2_H2 | reverse complement strand
CAGATCGGCCTGTACGCGCTGCTGTTCGCCTGGGTGTCGGCGGGCTTCTTCACCGCGATGATGGGCTTCTGGGTGCTGTGGCGCGGCGACCGGCATGCGATGTCGGCGGCCTCGGTCGGCAACGAGCCGATCCACAAGGGCGCGCGCACCGCGATCATCATGCCGATCTGCAACGAGCAGGTCTCCACCGTGTTTGCCGGCCTGCGCGCGACCGTCGAGTCGCTGGCCGCGACCGGCGCGTCGAGCCTGTTCGACGTCTACGTGCTGTCGGACACCAACGACCCCGAGATCCGCGCTGCCGAGCTGGCCGCCTGGGCCGAACTGCGCGCCGAGAGCGGGCTGGCCGATCGCATCTACTACCGCTGGCGCACCATCCGCACCAAGCGCAAGGCCGGCAACGTGGCGGATTTCTGCCGCCGCTTCGGCCGCGACTATCGCTACATGGTGGTGCTGGATGCCGACAGCGTGATGAGCGGCGACTGCCTCGTGAAGCTGGTRCGGCTGATGGAAGCCAACCCTAACGCCGGCATCCTGCAGACCGCGCCGCAGGCCTGCGGTCTCGACACGGTGCATGCACGCTCGCAACAGTTCTCGGGCCGCGTCGCGGGCCGGCTGTTCACCGCCGGCATGCAGTACTGGCAGCTGGGCGAATCGCACTACTGGGGCCACAACGCGATCATCCGCGTCGAGCCGTTCATGAAGCACTGCGGCCTCGCGCCGCTGAAGGGCCATGGCGGCCTGAGCGGCGAGATCCTGTCGCACGATTTCGTCGAGGCCGCGCTGATGCGCCGGGCCGGCTACCACGTGTGGCTGGTGCACGACCTGCACGGCAGCTACGAGCAGCAGCCGCCGAACCTGCTGGAAGAGCTGCAGCGCGACCGCCGCTGGTGCCAGGGCAACCTGCAGAACGCCCGCCTGATCGCCGAGCCCGGCCTGCACGGCGTGCACCGCGCGATGCTGCTGACCGGCGCGCTCGCCTACCTGTCGGCACCGCTGTGGCTGGCCTTCGTGCTGCTGGGCGCGGGGCTGTGGATGTTCGGCGGGCACCCGGTGTTCGGCGCGGCGCGCGAGCTGCCGGTCGAGATGGCGCTGCTGTGGTTCGCCACCGCGGTGATGCTGGCGATGCCGCGCGTGATGGGCGTGGCCGCGATCGTGATGACGAAGCAGCAGCACCGCTATGGCGGCACCGCCGCGTTGATCCAGGGCGCGCTGCTGGAAGGCGGACTCTCGGTGCTGCAGGCGCCGGTGCGGATGATGGCGCACACGCTGTTCGTGATCGTCGCGCTGACCGGCCTGAAGCTGGACTGGAAATCGCCGCCGCGGGAAGCGAGCGACATCGGCTGGGCCGATGCGGCGCGCCGCTTCATGTTCATCAGCGGTGGCGTGGCCTTGCTGTCGGCGCTGGTGCTGTGGGTGCAGCCGCAGGCCACGCTGTGGCTGGCGCCGATGGGCCTGCCGCTGTTGCTGGCGGTGCCGCTGGTGGTGCTGACGAGCCGTTCCGGCCTCGGCCAGCGCCTGCTCGCGAACAAGCTGCTGCTGACGCCGGAAGAGCATTCGGCACCGACCGTGCTGCGCCGGGCCTGGGCCCATGCGCGCCGCGCAGCGCCGCTGCGTCAGTTCCGCGATGYGTTGAACGACCCGTGGCTGTTCGACGTGGTGCGCGGTGCGATGGGCCCGCGCAATACGGGCTGGGGCAGCCGTGGCAAGGCGCGTCGCCTGCTGGTGAAGGGCCTGCTGGCCGACCAGGACACCGAGCGCCTGAGCAAGGCCGACCGGATGCGCCTGCTGAGCGAGCCGCAGACCATCGTGCGGCTGCGTGATCAGCTGGCGGCGAACGCGAGCCTCGTTCGCACCGAACGGCGCGCCTGATTCACCGCCGGGCGGCGCGGGGCGTGCCTTCGAGGTGCCGCCCCCACGCCCGGCGCAACTGCAGGTCCGACGCGAACCCCGCGTGCTCCGCGGCC
>NZ_JBFUFP010001009.1:0-1969 GCF_056403375.1 Rhizobacter sp. P2_H2 | reverse complement strand
CCGCTCATGGCCGACTGCGAGCACTCCGACGGCCGACAGAACTCGAAGCTTGATCAGTTGTTCCAAAAGAGGCTCAGAACTTCAGACCAAACAGCGCCGACTACCGCTGCCGAGAGAAACCAAATCAGCATGCGCTTCGCAATGACGCCATATCGTGTGCGTTCATCTCGATCAAGGAGCCATGTGTGACCGAAAGGTGCGTTGCCACTCCCGATGACCAGGAAGTAGCTCGGCACAAAGAAAAAGAACGCCGCAGCCGCTAACCAGAGGAGATTGACTTCGAGCACCGAGCTGATTTTGTGATGATCCATCCACCTCTCGAATGGAACGAGCCCGAAAACGGCCCATGCACCAGCAACTGCTGCTGACCTTGGCGTTGCTTCAATGTGCATGCTGCGAGGGCTGGTGAATGTCGTGAAAGACTACCCCGAAGCAGCCTGTCACGACAGACCGCTCCTGGCCGAGCACCGCCCTTCGTACGACTACCCGCGGGCCTCGTACTCGCCGGCTTGACCTCGGGCTACGTCTTCAAAGAGTTTCCACGGGCAAGAATCCGCAAAAGCGTTCAGTTTCTCTACCGCCTCTTTCGAGGCCCGAGCATTGTGTAGATCGTCTGCATCAACCAAGGCTGTCATGAGCGCCCGATTCCATTGCCGCTCGCTTTCCCGCAACCCTACGACCGCACGTGCAAACTCGTCGGGCGATTGAGCTTCCGGCGGAGGATGCTTCGGCAGAGATGCTCTGACGTACTGCAGAAAGAGCGATCGGTTCTCTTCGGTCGCCAACTGAGCCAGCTGCTCGACAGACAGCTTGGCAAACTGATGGAACCATTCCACTTGCTGAGATAGTCTGCCTTCGGACATCGAAGATGGCTGGCTTGGTGTTTGATGAATAGGCGGTTTGGAAGCAGTCTATCGCCAGTGTCTGCAACTGGCCGAACTCGGGCGCTCGCGGCCGGCCATCCGAACGACCGCTCAACGACAGCAGGTCGTCATTGCGAGCCTGCGGACACCCGGCGATGGGGCAGCAGATTCGCGATGTCGCGTGCCCGTTGGGGCGGGAGGCGCGTCAGCACGTCGCGCAGGTACGCGCAAGGGGCGTGGGCGTCGAGCTTCGCCGTCTGGATGAGGCGCATGATGGCCGCAGCGCGCTGGCCAGCGAGCAAGGCTCCAGCGAAGCATCCCAAGCCGCGGTCGTCTGTTCATCAGGACTTCCCGGGACGCTTGCGAAGCTCAGGGCGAAGGGGGCTCAGCACTCCACGATGTTCACCGCCAACCCGCCCCGTGCCGTTTCCTTGTACTTCGTCATCATGTCCGCGCCGGTGTCGCGCATCGTCTTGATGACCTTGTCGAGGCTCACGTGGTGCGTGCCGTCGCCGCGCATCGCCATGCGCGCCGCGTTGATCGCCTTCACCGACGCGATCGCGTTGCGCTCGATGCAGGGGATCTGCACCAGCCCGCCGACCGGGTCGCAGGTGAGGCCCAGGTGGTGCTCCATGCCGATCTCGGCCGCGTTCTCCACCTGCTCGGGCGTGCCGCCCAGCACCGCACACAGCGCACCGGCGGCCATCGAGCAGGCCACGCCGACCTCGCCCTGGCAGCCCACCTCGGCCCCGCTGATCGACGCGTTCTCCTTGTAGAGGATGCCGATCGCCGCGGCCGTCAGCAGGAAATCGATGATGCCGGCCGGCGTCGCGCCCGCGACGAAGCGCGCGTAGTAGTGCAGCACCGCCGGCACGATGCCGGCCGCGCCGTTGGTCGGCGCCGTCACCACGCGCCCGCCGGCCGCGTTCTCTTCATTCACCGCGAGCGCGTACAGGTTCACCCAGTCCAGCACCTGCAGCGGATCGCGCAGCGCCGCCTCGGGGTTCGACGACAGCTGCCGGTGCAGGTCGGCCGCGCGCCGTCGCACCTTGAAGCCGCCGGGCAGCACGCCGTCGGTGCGCGAGCCGCGTGCCACGCAATCCTGC
>NZ_JBFUFP010001008.1:0-1970 GCF_056403375.1 Rhizobacter sp. P2_H2 | reverse complement strand
CCCGCAACGAAAGCTTCTCGACACAGTCGAAGTTCCCGTTCTCCGGCAGCTTCATCGCCGACAAGGCCTGCCAGGAAGWGGCCCAGGCCTTCGGCCCGGCCGTGCAGAAGCTGATCGAAGACGTGGTCCGCAATCCGAAGTTCAAGCAGCTCGCGAGCTGAGTTCCGCCGCTGATCGAGCCTCGGCCTCGATCAGCGTGACCAGCGTGTGCAGCACGCGGTTGACCGGCGTCGGCACGCCGTGCCGTTCACCGCGCCGCACGACCAGCCCGTTCAGGTGGTCGATCTCGCTCGGCTTGCCGCGCATCACGTCTTGCGCGGTCGACGAGAACTGGCCCGGCATCGTCGCGGCCAGCCCGCGCACCATCGCCCACACGTCGCCGGGCACCTGAACGCCTTCGGCCTGCGCCACCGCCAGGCATTCGGCCACCACGTCGCGCATCACCTGCGGTACGCCGGGGTGGTCGACGAAGCGGCCGTACGGCACACGCCCGATCGCCGAAATCGCGTTGTAGGCGCAGTTCAGGATCAGCTTGGCCCACAGCGCGCCGCGCACGTTGTCGGAGATCGTTGCCGGCACGCCGGCGGCAGCCAGCACCTCGACGAGGTTCGACGCGACGCTGTTGGGCGCGATCACCAGGTCGCCTCGGCCATGGTGCAGCAGGTGCCCCGGGCCGGCCATCTCGGTGGCCACGTAGACGACGCTGGCCGCCACCTCGTTCGACGACAGCACGCTGCGCACGCGCTCGTCGTTGTCGACGCCGTTCTGCAGCGTCAGCACCAGGGCCCCGGGCGACAGGTGCGGGCGCATTGCCTCGGCGGCCGATTCGGTGTCGGTGGACTTCACGCAGAACAGCACCAGCTGCGCGCCCTGCACGGCCGCGACATCKGTGCTCGCCTGCAGGCGGACGTGCTCGTCGAAGCTGCGCGTCTGCATGCGCAGGCCGTCGCGCGCGATGGCTTCCACATGCTGCGGCCGCGCGATCAGCGTCACGCGGTGGCCGGCGCGCGCCAGCATGCCGCCGAAGTAGCAGCCGACGGCGCCGGCGCCCATCACGGCGACGGTCCAGGGGGTGGCGGGAGAGCGGTCCATGGCGGCCTTCGGGGTGGCGAAGGCCGCAGTGTCCGACAAGTGCCGCCCGGGTGCCGCTCAGGTGCCTTTCGGGAAATCGGTCGACGCCGACAGCCGCTCCCACGCCGCCGTCTCGCGCTCGACGAAGGCGTGCTTGTCGCGGATCGTCTGCAGCGTGTCGGTGCCCAGCGGCAAGCGCAGTGGCGGCGTCGCCGATTCCACCAGCGCGAGCATCGCCTGCGCCAGGCGCAGCGGATCGCCCGGCTGGTTCAGGCTGATGCGCTTCGCGGCCTCGCGCACCTGGCCCGAGCTCGGCGCGTAGTCGTCGAGGACGCGCGGCGAAACCACCAGCGACGAGCCTTCGAGGAACTCGGTGCGGAAGTAGCCGGGCTCGACCACGGTGGCATGGATGCCCAGCGGTTGCAGCTCGGCGTGCAGTGCCTCGGTCAGGCCTTCGACGGCGAACTTGGTCGAGCAGTAGACACCGAAGCCGGCGCCCGAGCGGTAGCCGCCGAGCGACGAGATGTTGATCACGTGGCCGCGGCGGCGCGTGCGCATCGACGGCAGCACGGCACGCGTGACGTTCAGCAGCCCGAACACGTTGGTGTCGTAGAGGCGGCGCACTTCGTCGGCGCTGGCCTCCTCGACCGCGCCGAGCAGGCCGTAGCCGGCGTTGTTGACCAGGATGTCGATGCGGCCGAAGCGGGCCAGCGCAGCCTCGGCGGCGGCCGCGGCCTGCGCCTCGGACGTGACGTCGAGCGCGAGCGCCAGCAGGCCGGGCTGCGCGCCGAAGCGCTGCTGCAGCGACGTGGCATCGCGCGAGGTCGCGACGACGGCGTCGCCCTGCGCGAGGGCTGCTTCGACGATGCGTGCGCCGATGCCGCGGGCCGCGCCGGTGA
>NZ_JBFUFP010001007.1:0-1973 GCF_056403375.1 Rhizobacter sp. P2_H2 | reverse complement strand
GTGCAGCCGCGAGTTCGACGTGCTGGCGCTGATCGAGCTCGACGATGCGAGCCACGCCCGCGATGCCGCCGAGGTGGCGGCGCGTGACGGCATGCTGAGCGCCGCCGGCTACCGCGTGCTGCGTTTCAAGCGCCTGCCGAGCGAGATCGACCTGCGGACGGCGGTGCTGCGGGCGGCCGGCTGATCGCCGGGAGGACTTTTCCGGAAGGCGGGCCGGTCGCGGCGACAATCACCGGTCGTTTTTGCCGATTCCGGCCCGAACTTTTTTCCGTGCCATGTCATCACGCTCTCTTTTCACCACCCTCGGCCTGGTGGCCGCCACGCTGGCGCTCGCCGTCGTGCTGAACCCGTCGGCCGAGCGCCATCGCGACAGCGTGCGCGCCGCGATCGGCGAACGCAATGCGCTCGCGAAGGTGCTGGGCATCGGCTCGCTGGCCGCGCTGGTGTCGAGCTACCACTCGCTCGGCGTCGCGTCGTACACGTCGGTGAACGGGCACACGCTGTCGGTCGGCGTGATGGGGATGGTGTTCGTGCGGGACACGCCGTGACGGCGGCTCCGGCGCGCCTGTTCGATTTCATCGGTGGTGCGGAGGGCGCGTGGMGCGTCGATCGCATCGGTGCGGTGACGGGCGACAGCCTGCCCGCGGTGGCGCGGCTGCAGATGGTCGCGGCCGATGGCCCGGTCGACCCGGCCGACGCCGCATGGCGGCTGCGCGGCATCACCAGCAACGAGCGCTATGTGGAGCGCACGGAGAAGCAGCAGCTGCTCGCGCGGCAGCCGGCGCTCGGCCGCCCCGAGGCCACGCGTGCCGCGTTGATCCCGATCCGCAAGAACGCGGCCTGGTGGGCGATGACGCAGGACGAGCGGCGCGCGGTCTTCGAGGCGCAGTCGCGCCACATCGCGATCGGGCTGGACTACCTGCCGGCCGTGGCACGGCGCCTGCATCATTGCCGCGACCTGGCGTCGCCGCAGCCGTTCGATTTCCTGACCTGGTTCGAGTACGCGCCGGCCGATGCCGAAGCCTTCGAGGCGCTGGTGGCGGCGTTGCGCGCGTCGCCCGAGTGGGCGTTCGTCGACCGCGAGGTGGACCTGCGGCTGAGCCGTGACGCCTGACGTGGACCGATGCCCTTTTCGACATTGCACGACATTGCACATGAGCTTCTCGATGACTGAATACCGATCGGTGGCGGCTGCTGCGCTGACCGTGGCACTGACGCTGGCTGCAGCCTCCGTGGCCCATGCGGCCGATGGCGGCGGGCCGCTGAAACTCTCGCTGGGTGGCGGCCTCACGGCGGGTGGCGACAACCTGGTGGAGGGCTCGGGCGCCGAGATGGACGCCGGCCGCGGCCTGCAGGTGTTCGCCGGTGCCGAGTACTGGGTGGCCGAGCCGTTCGCGCTGCAGATGAACCTGGGCTTCCAGATCGACCGGCGCAAGGCTGCGGGCGGCACCTTGCGCTTCCAGCGCTTTCCGCTCGAACTGATGGGGCTGTATGCGGTGACGAACAACCTGCGCTTCGGGGCCGGCGCGCAGTTCGTGTTCGGCGCGCGGCTGCGCGGCAGCGGCGACGCGGGCGCGTTGAACCAGAACTACAAGCACGCCACCGGCCGCGTGCTCGAAGGCGAGTTTCTGATCACGCCGCACTCGGCGGTGAAGCTGCGCTTCGTGAAGGAGAACTTCACCGCCGGCGATGGTGCGCCGAAGATCAAGGGCGACCATGTGGGGCTGATGTACACGCACTACTTCTGAGTCGACGGATCCTCGAAGGGCGTGAGCAAGCTCTGGACTTCAGCATGCCTCAAGTACCGGGAGAACAACTCCGACCCATGGCGCAGAGGCTGATCGACGATCTGGGACACGCGCTCGACCTTGAAGAAGGTCCATGCGACGTGTGTGCCGTCCATCGCGACATAGGACGACTCCGCCGAGACGGCGAGCAGTGCGGCCTTCGCTTCAGCGTCATCGGCACTGAGA
>NZ_JBFUFP010001006.1:0-1976 GCF_056403375.1 Rhizobacter sp. P2_H2 | reverse complement strand
GCCACTTGCGCGGTCGTCAGGGCGGCGAACTGGTCGCTGGTCAGCGCRCCGAGCTGGTCGGARTTSAGCTGGCGCAGCGCSGYSGTGCTGATSGCACGCAGGTCGGCGGATTCGAGGTTCGGGAKCTGGTCGGTGGTCAGCGCGGCGACCTGGGCGGTSGTCAGYGCGGCGWACTGGSCGGTGCTCAGCGCGCGCAGGTCATCGGATTGCAGGCCGGCGATCTGSGTCGGCGTCAGCGCGGCGACYTGSGCGGTSGACAGCGCGRCGAACTGSKYGGTSKTCAGCGCGTTCAGGTCGTCGGTGAYCAGGTTSGMSAGCTGGGCGGTCGTCAGCGCGGCGACYTGCGAGGTCGTCAGCTGGSCCATCTGGTCGGAGGTCAGCGCATCGACCTGGGCGGTCGTCCAGTTGCGGATCGCGGCGGTGCTCAGCGCACGCAGGTCGGCCGATTCCAGGTGCGGGATCTGGTCGGTCGTCAGCGACGCGGCTTGTGTGGTCGACAGGATCGCGAACTGGCTGGTGCTCAGTGCGTTCAGGTCGTCCGAGGCCAGCGACGACAGCTGCGTCGTCGTCAGCGCGGCCACTTGCGCGGTCGTCAGCGACGCGATCTGGTCGGAGGTGAGGGCGGCGAACTGGTCGCTGTTCAGGCCACGGATGCCGGCGGTGCTGATGGCACGCAGGTCGGCCGATTCGATGTTCGGGATCTGGTCGCTGGTCAGTGCGCCGACCTGCGTGGTCGACAGCGCGGCGTACTGTGCCGTCGTCAGTGCGCGCAGGTCATCGGACTGCAGGCCGGCGATCTGCGAGGCCGTCAGCGATGCGACCTGGGCGGTCGACAGCGCGACGAAGTCGGCGGTGTTCAGCGCGTTCAGGTCTTCCGTCGTCAGGTGCGAGACCTGGTTCGTCGTCATGGCGGCGACCTGTGCGGTCGACAGCGCGCCCATGTGATCGGAGTTCAGCGCGGCCAGCTGGTCGCTGTTCAGCGCGCGGATCGCCGCGGTGCTGAGGGCGCGCAGATCCTGCGTCTCCAGGTTCGACATCTGCGTCGTCGTGATGGCGGCCGCCTGGGCGGTGGTCATCGCGGCGAACTGCGCGGTGGTCAGCGCGTTCAGGTTGCTGGTGTTCAGGCCGTCGACCTGCGGCGTCGAGGTCAGCGCGGCGACCTGGGCGGTCGTCAGCTGGGCCATCTGGTCGGAGGTCAGCGCATTGATCTGGTCGGTGTTCAGCGCGCGGATCGCGGCGGTGCTGAGCGCGCGCAGGTCGGCCGATTCGAGGTTCGGGATCTGGTCGGTCGTCAGGGCAGCGGCCTGGGCCGAGTTCATCGCGGCGTATTGCGCGGTGCTCAGCGCACGCAGGTCATCGGACTGCAGGCCGGCGATCTGGGTGGCGGTCAGCGAGGCGACCTGGGCGGTGGACAGCGCGGCGAACTGCGCGGTATTCATCGCGTTCAGGTCGTCGGTCGTCAGGTTGGTCAGCTGGGCGGTCGTGAGGCCCGCCACTTGCGCGGTCGTCAACTGGCCCATCTGGTCGGAGGTCAGCGCRTCGACCTGGGCGGTGGTCCAGTTGCGCAGCGCGGCGGTGCTCAGCGYGCGCAGGTCGGCCGATTCGAGGTGCGGAATCTGGTCGGTGGTCAGCGCGGCGGTCTGCGCGCTCGACATCGCGCTGAACTGCGCGGTGCTCAGCGCGTTCAGGTCGTCCGAGGCCAGCGAGGCCACCTGCGTGGTCGTCAGCGCGGCCACCTGCGTGGTCGTCAGCGACGCGATCTGGTCGGAGGTCAGCGCCGCGAACTGGTCGCTGTTGAGGCCGCGGATGCCGGCGGTGCTGATCGCACGCAGGTCCGAGGACTCGATGTTGGGCATCTGGTCGCTGGTCAGCGCGGCGACCTGGGCGGTGGTCAGCGCGGCGTACTGGCCGGTGGTCAGCGCGCGCAGGTCATCGGATTGCAGGCCGGCGATCTGCGTCGGCGTCAGCGCGGCGAC
>NZ_JBFUFP010001005.1:0-1981 GCF_056403375.1 Rhizobacter sp. P2_H2 | reverse complement strand
GGGTGATGGAGCGCGTGATGGTCCAGGCCGTCAGCACGCCCAGCAGCACGGCGAGCACCGAGGCACCCACCATCTGCAGCTTCGCGGTGCGCGAGCTGCCCTTCGCGGTGGCCACGTCGTCAAGCATGCTCTGCGACTGGCGGGCCACCATCTTGTCGATCAGCGCGTAGTAGCGCGCCTGGGGCGCGGCCATCTCGTCCTGGTAGACGACCATCGCCTCGTCGCGCTTGCCGGCAGCCATCAGGTCGAAGACCTTGCGCACGACCACGCCGTACTCCTTGCGCGCCTTCGATTGCTCCTCGAATTGCGCCTTGTCCTCGTCGGTGTGCAGCAGCTTCTCGAAATCGGCGAGGTTCTGCGTGTTCGCCGCACGGATCGAGGCGTACTCGTCCATGTACTTCTTCAATTGATCGGGGTTGGTGGACAGCAGGATGCGGCCGATCGTCACGGCGCCGTGGTCGCCCTTGGTCTTGATCTTGTTGGCGAGCGCAATCTGCGCATAGCGGTCGTCGACCACGCTGTCCATCACCGAACTCAGCCCGTTGAGGACCGAGGTGGCGACGCCGAGGATCACCAGCAGCAGCGCGATGACGACCGAAAAGGCCAGCGCGAGACGCGAACCGATCTTGAGGTTCGACAGATTCATCTTTTTACTCCCTGAACGTTGCGACGTGAATTGCTTCAGGGTTATCGACAATGAAGGCGCGGGACTGAGTCCAATTCAGGACATTTCAGGCCAATTCAGCCGCAATTTCGGCGCTATCGGTCACAGTGTGAAACATGTGTTCCGACCCGCCCGGGCCCCTGCCCTCCATCCCCACCGTGTTCCGCCTGTCGTTGTGGCGACAGGGGACGCATGTCGGATGGCTGGGCGAGAACTGCGCCGAGTGGGCGGTGCTGGTGCCCGACATCCGGCGTGCGCTGCTGCTGGAGCCGTGTCCGTACAACGGCTCGGTGTACTACCAGGTGAGCAACAGCCTGCGCTATCTCACCGTCAGCCCCGACGCCTGCATCGGCTTCTACAACTGGGCGAATGCCAGCGGCTTCACGCGCGAAGGCCGGTACCTGGTGTCGGACGACACGGGGCAGAAGCTGGCGCAGCAATCCGCCACCAGCGAGGAGCTCTGCGCCTGGAACGGCTGCTGCGTGCTGGAGGTCGGCTTCGAGCCGGTGGGCACCGCCGTCGGCGTCGGCCTCAGTGCGAGGCTTCGGCCGCAAACAATGCGCTAGCCCGCTCGCGCGCACGCGCCGGCACGCTGCCCGCGAGGGCGACGGCGGCGCTGCCGGACAGCGCGCGGGCGAACACCTCGCGCACGTCCTGCGCCGAGGCGGCCTGCAGGCGCGCGAGCCACTCGCGGCTGTCGCGCAGCTGGCCGAAGGTGAACACGTCCTGCACCGCCGATTCGATGCGGCGCGACGGCTGGTCGAGCGCGCGCAGCGTGCGCACCGCGATCTGGTTGCGGGCGCGCTCGAGGCCGACGGCGTCGCTGCCGTCGGCATGGCGGCGCAGCAGCTGGGCGACGGCGTCGAGGAATTCGTCGGCCTGGGCCGGGGCGGTGGCGGCCTCGATGACGAACTGGCCGGCCGACGGAAGGATGTCGGCCGAGCACGACGCGAAGTAGGCCAGGCTGCGGCGCTCGCGGATCTCGTCGAGCAGCGGCGAGCTCATGCCTTCGCCGAGCAGCGCAGCGGCGAGCACGCTGTTGACGTGCGAGTCGTCGGCGAGCGCCGGCGCCGCGAAGCCGAGTACCGTGTGGCATTGCGCGCTGCCCGACATGCGGCGCAGCTTCAGGCCGCCGCGCCAGTCGGGCTGCGGCACCGCGTTCGCCGCGCCGGGGGGCATGGCACCGAACGCGGACTCGACGGCGCGCACGAAGGGGTCGACGTCGACCGGTCCGGCCGCGGCGACGATCACGTTGGCGGCGGTGTACTGGCGCTGCACGTAGGACAGCAGGTCGTCACGGCTGAAGCGCTTCAGGTT
>NZ_JBFUFP010001004.1:0-1983 GCF_056403375.1 Rhizobacter sp. P2_H2 | reverse complement strand
GCCGGGCGGTGGTGCCGGCGATGCGCCTGCCACCGGCGGCAATGCCGGCGAATGAGCCCGGCGCCGAGGCCTTCGTCGGCCTGGGCGCGAACCTGGGCGATGCCCGCGCGACGCTGACCCAGGCGCTGGCCGAGCTGGCCGCGCTGCCGGGCGTCGATTCGCTGCAGGCCTCGCCGCTGTACCGCACGCAGCCGGTCGATGCGCAGGGGCCTGATTTCATCAATGCCGTCGCGCGGCTGCGCACCACGCTGTCGCCGCTGGCATTGCTCGCCGGCCTGCAGGCCATCGAGGCGGCGCATGGCCGTGAGCGGCCGTACCGCAACGCGCCGCGCACGCTCGACCTCGACCTGCTGCTGTACGGCGAGCAGGTGATCGGCCTGCCGGCGCTGGCCGTGCCGCACCCGCGCATGCACCTGCGGGCCTTCGTGCTCGCGCCGCTGGCCGACCTGGCGCCCGACCTCCTCATCCCCGGACGGGGCCGCGTCGCGGCGTTGCTGGCCGGCCTCGACCCCCAACCCCTCTCCCGGATCGACCCATGAATGCCATCCCCGTGTCGGTGCAGACCGTCGTGCTGCTGATCGCGTCGAACGTCTTCATGACGGTCGCCTGGTACGGCCACCTGAAGAGCCTGGCCGACAAGCCGTGGTTCGTCGCGGCGCTGATCAGCTGGGGCATCGCGCTGTTCGAGTACCTGCTGCAGGTGCCGGCCAACCGGATCGGCTATGCCGGCGGCTTCTCGCTGGCGCAGCTGAAGATCACGCAGGAGGTCATCACGCTCGGCGTGTTCGTGCCGTTCGCGATGATCTACATGGGCCAGCCGTTCAAGCTCGACTACGTGTGGGCCGGGCTGTGCCTGGTCGGCGCGGTCTACTTCATCTTCCGCTCGTGAATGTTCCGATGAGCACGGGCCTGGAGCGCTTCCGCCACATCGCGATCGAGGGGCCGATCGGCGTCGGCAAGAGCTCGCTGGCGCGCCGCCTGGCGGCTCATCTGGGGGCCGAGACGATGCTGGAGCAGGCGGAAGAGAACCCGTTCCTCGAACGCTTCTATGCCGACCAGCCCGGCTACGCCTTCCAGACCCAGGTGTTCTTCCTGTTCCAGCGCCTGCGCCAGGTGCGCTCGCTGGCGCAGCCGGGCATGTTCTCGCAGGCGGTGGTCAGCGATTTCGTGTTCGCCAAGGATGCGATCTTCGCGCGGCTGAACCTGAGCGACGAGGAGTACGGGCTGTACAGCCAGATGTATGGCCAGGTCGCGCCGCAGGTGCCGCAGCCCGATCTCGTGCTCTGGCTGCAGGCGCCGACCGCAACGCTGCAGCAGCGCATCCAGCGCCGCGCGATCGCGATGGAGCAGCGCATCGCTGCCGACTACCTCGAGCGCCTGGCCGATGCCTACGCGAGTTACTTCGAAGGCTTCGATGCGGCGCCGGTGCTGGCCGTCAACACCGAGCACTTCAACCCGATCGAGCGCGAGTCCGACTGGCGGGCGCTGCTGGACCGGCTGGCCGGCTTCCAGGGCCCGCGCGAGTTCTTCGACCCCGGCGCGCAGCCCCGGCTGGCCTGAACCGCCCGGCTACACTGCGCCCAGTGAAAATTTGGTGACAGCGCGACGACGGCGCGGCCGATCCCCAGGAGACCCCGATGCTGTTTGGCAAGCTGCTGCCGCGCGAAGGCAATTTCTTTGAGCTGTTCAACCAGCACGCCGCGTTCATCGTCGAAGGCGCGCGCGCCTTCATCGCGATGATCGAGAACTACAACGACCTCAACCTGCGCGAGAAGCATGCGAACGAGGTGGTGGCCGCCGAGCGCGCCGCCGATCGCATCACCGCCGAGGTCAACCGGCTGCTGCACAAGACCTTCATCACGCCGATCGACCGCGAGCAGATCCATGGCCTGATCAACGCGATGGACGACATCGTCGACCTGCTGCAGGACGCCACCGAGACCATGCAGCTGTACGACGTGCGCACGATGACCGAAGAGGTGC
>NZ_JBFUFP010001003.1:0-1984 GCF_056403375.1 Rhizobacter sp. P2_H2 | reverse complement strand
CGGTATGGCCATCGCTTCCGACAGTGCCGAGCGTGACCAGGCAGCCATGTGGCAGATCGCAATCGGAGCCTGTCATCGCCGCGGCCGAGTCCCACAGGTAGGCGAACGCGGCTTCGCGGGCCGTAGGCGCCTGGTGGAAGCGCCCCAGAACCAGGTCCTCATAAGTCACGGAGTACAGGCGCAGCGCCTCGGCGTACAGCGCATCCTTCGAGCCGAACGCGGCATAGAGGCTGGTCGAACCGATACCCAGAGCCGTGGTCAGGTCGGCAATCGACGTGGCCTCGTAGCCCTTGATCCAGAAGAGCCGCATGGCCCTCATCAATGCCGCCTCGCGGTCGAACTCGCGCGGTCGGCCACGAGCAAGAGGTACGCGGGCGGGGGCCTTCGAAGGGATGATTTTTTTTTGCATCGATCGCTGCACAAATAGCTTGACCAGCCGATGCCGCAATCCTACCATTTGTGCATCGATCACTGCACAAAGGATGATTCCTTGAAAACCCTTGCTGGAAAACGCGCCCTGGTCACAGGAGGATCTCGAGGCATTGGAGCCGCCATTGCGGTGGCGTTGGCTGAGAACGGCGCCGACGTTGCCCTGACATTCCAGAACTCGGCCGACAGGGCAAACGCCGTGGTGTCTTCCATCGAAAAGCTGGGCCAGCGTGGCACGGCGATTCAGGCTGACAGTGCGGATCCGACCGCCATCAAGCGGTCGGTGGAGGAAGCCGTGGCCGCGTTGGGAGGCCTGGACATCCTGGTCAACAACGCCGGAATCGCGCTCTACGACACCATCGCCGACTTCAGCGTCAGCGATATTGACGCGCTGCTTGCGGTCAACGTGCGCGGCCCGGTGCTGACGACCCAGGCCGCCATCCCGCATCTGGGCGCGGGCGGTCGCGTCATCACCATCGGTTCCGCCGGTGCGGAGCGCATCGTCGGCGCCCCGGGAACGATCTACTACATGACCAAGTCGGCGCTGCAATCCTTCACACGCGGCCTTGCGCAGGAACTGGGGCCGAAAGACATCACCGCCAATCTCGTCCAGCCAGGTTCCACCAACACGGACATGAACCCGTCCAACGGGGAGAGTTCCGACTGGCAGCGCAGCCTGACGCCGCTGGGTCGCTACGCCGAACCGGCGGATATCGCCGCCGCCGTGAGCTTCCTGGCGAGTCCTGCAGCGCGACACCTGACGGGAACCATCATCAACGTCGATGGCGGCTTGCTCGCCTGAGTCGACGGCCCGCGGACAACGGCCAGATACCTCGCAGCGACCGCGTTGCGCACAGCACTTGAAGCGCATTGGTTGACGTCAGGCGGCCAGGAGCGGGCGGCTGCGAGAGACGCCTTTCAGGTCGGCCAAGGTCATGATCGTTCCTCCGCCGGTCGAGAAGCTGCCGATTTTCGTTTTGGGCGCTGTGCTTGCGCTCACCGGTGGATTCCTCGCGATGCAGGAATCCATGTTCAACTGAGCGCAGCTCGAAGCGTTTGCTATGGTCGTCGTTGGCTTGGGTGCCGACGACGGTAGCATCGATATCGCCCTACCCCCTCCCGACGCAGCCATCCGCGAGAACACAGAAAGCACTTCCATGGCCATCCAGTGGTTCCCAGGCCACATGCACACGACCCGCAAGGCCATCGCCGATCGCCTGCCGGAGATCGACGTGGTGATCGAGTTGCTCGACGCACGGCTACCGGGCTCGAGCACCAATCCCTTGCTGGCCGAACTGACGGCAGGCAAGCCTGCGCTGAAGGTATTGAACAAGCAGGACCTCGCAGATCCGGAGATCTCCGAGCTTTGGCTGGCGCACTACCAGGCGCTGCCGGGCACCCGTTCGCTGGGGCTGGACGCCAGCACCACCGCGCCGGCGCGTGCGCTGATCGCGGTGTGCCGGGCGCTTGCCCCGCATCGCGGCGGCATGGTCAAGCCGGTGCGGGTGTTGATTTGCGGTATTCCCAACGTGGGCAAGTCGACGCTGGTCAACAC
>NZ_JBFUFP010001002.1:0-1987 GCF_056403375.1 Rhizobacter sp. P2_H2 | reverse complement strand
GTCTTCCACCGTGTGCGCGAACTCGCGCAGCCGGTTCTGCGACTCGTGCAGCTCGCGCTCGGCGCGGCGCTCGCGGGTCACGTCGCGCGCGAGCACGATCACCAGCCGCGGCGTGCCGTCGRCATGGCGCAGCGCGAAGCAGCGGGCGCTGACGATGCGGGTGCCGCCCTCGCCCGGCACCTCGACCTCGCTCTCGATGGTGCCCTGCTCGGCCAGCGCCCGCGCGATGGCCGGCTCGCCGAGCAGCGCGACATCGCCGCCGAAGGCATCGCGCACGGTCTTGCCGAGCACCTGCTCGCGGCCCTTGGCGAACTCGCGCTCGGCGTGGGTGTTGAGCGCGACGATGCGGCGGTCGATCGGGTTCAGCACGAACAGGCTGGCCGGCAGGTTCTCCATCAGCAGCTGCAGCAGTTCGGGCTCGGGCGTGGCGGGCGCCGGCGTGGTGGGCAGCAGGATCGGGATGGGGACCGTGGCGGGCGCCTGGGCGTCGGCTGGGGCATCCGGGCGCGCGCTGCGCAGGTCGAGCAGCCGCTGCACCGTCTCGAGCACCCGGCGCAACGCCGTCAGGTCGCGCTGTGCCGGCACGCCGTGCAGTTCCAGCACGGCAGCCGTGGTGATGCCGCCGCGCACCGGCAGCGCCATCACGCTGGCGGCAGAGCCGTGCATCGGTGCCAGGCAGATGCGGCCTTCGGCGACCGCCCGCCCGGTGGCGCTGAGCCGGGGGTGGACGGTGAAGCGGCCTGAATGCGGATCCTCGGGCTGCTGCCAGGCCTGCAGCTGGGCGGCGTCGCCGGCGACGGACAGCACGCGCAGCACCGCGTGGCCCTCGGCCTGCAGGCCCTGCGCCAGCAGCCCGGCGGCGCCGTGCAGGGCGTCGGCCAGCGATTCGGCCTCGTCGACGCGGGCGGCGACCTGCTGCAACAGGCCCAGCCAGTCGACGACCGCCTCCTCCGCCGCGGCCGGCGCCGGCACCGCCGCCACGGGCGGCACCGGCTCGGGCTTCGCCGCACTGCGCGCCTGGCGGACACCGAACCATCGGGCAAGACGAGACAGCGGAGCAGGCATGGATCGACTACTGGTGAAAATGGCGCGGCCGCGTCGTCCCCACGGACTGACCCGGCCCAGGAAAGGGTCTTCGTTCCACTTTCGGTCCCGTCCGGACCGACTTGAGGCATCCGACACATTGGAAACCGGCGCGCGCCCCACAATGTCACGCTGCAACCACTCCTTACAATCCGTCGGATGAATCTCGAGACCGCGCTGCCGGCCGGACTGCTGCTGCTGGCAGCCCTCGCGACCGGGGCCTGGGCAGCCTGGTCGAGACGGCGGCTGCGCCGTGCCGAACAGGCCCTGCAGCACGAACGCGCCGAGCGGCAGGCCGTGGCGCAGACGCTCGACTGCTGGCAATGGCGCAGCGACGCGCAGCACCGGGTCACGCAATGGCGCCCGCCGCGCGGCGCGGCGCTGGCCGACTGGGCCGGGGCCGACGACGCCGCGCCGCTGTGGCAGCACTTCCAGGGCAGCGACACGCTGACCCGCTCGCTGCGCAACGCGATGGAGCAGCATGCGCCACTCAGCGCCACCTCGCTGTGGCGCGCCGGCGCGGCCGGGGTGAGGCAGCCCTGGTCGCTGCGCGCCGAGCCGGTGCTCGATGCGCAGGGCCGCTTCGCCGGCTACGTGGGCACCGCACGCGAGCTCGCCGACCCGGGCGACCAGCGCATCAGCGAATTGCTGCAGGCGCTGGCCGACCCGGTGCTGCRCGTCGCGCTGCCGCCGCCGGGCCAGCTGGGCGTGCTGTACGAGACCAACGCGGCCGCCGAGCGCTGGCTGCACATCGCCGACCCGGCTGCGCTGCCGCCGTGGCCCGAGCTGCTGCAGCGCCTGCCGGCCGGGCTGCGGCCGCTCGCCGAGCAGGCGATCTCGCCGACGCTGCATGCCGGCACGGCGAGCGGCARCGCCGAGGGCTGGGAGCTGCAGGTGCTGCGGC
>NZ_JBFUFP010001001.1:0-1989 GCF_056403375.1 Rhizobacter sp. P2_H2 | reverse complement strand
GCCCATCAGCTGTCCCAGCCGCTGCTGCAGCCGCTGCACGTCGCTGCGGCTGCTCGACAGCACCCGCTGCAGGCTGTCCTTCTTGCGCGCCGCGGTCCAGTTGCGCCCGCCGCGCTCGACGCCACGGGTGATGCGCTCGATCAGGCCGGCGAGCGCCGCGGCCTGGGCGGCGCTGTCGACCGCCGAGGTGGCGGCCGCCGCGGCAGGCGGGGTGCGCGCCGCCGTCGGCTGGACGCCGGATTCAAGCTGGTAGGCCCGGGCGTAGTTCTCGGGCGTCGGCTCCAGCTTGTCGACCACGAGGCGGCGCAGCGCGGCCTTGGCCAGCACGGCAGGCGTCTGCGGCGCCTGGGGTTTGGTGTCCATCGATCAGGTCAGGGCAAGAGAGGGAGGGCAAGAGAAGGGATCACTTGGGGCATCACTTGGGCGAGTGGCGGTTCGGCCGCGGCTCCAGCCCGGCCCGGATCGAATCGGTGAGCCCGTCGTCCTCGCCGGCATCGACGATCCACGGCGCCTTGCGCGGCAGCACCGTCTGCTGCAGCCACTGCTCCAGCGCCTCGGGCGCGAGCGCCCGGCTGAACAGGAAGCCCTGCATCATTCCGCAGCCCAGCCGGTGCAGCACTTCCATCTGGCGCATGTTCTCGACCCCCTCGGCCACCACGCGCAGGCCGAGCGAGCGCGCCAGCGCGATGATCGCGGTGACCACCGCCGAGCTCTGCGGCGTCATGCCGAGATCGCGCACGAACGAGCGGTCGATCTTCAGCTCGCTGATCGGCAGCGTGGTCAGGTAGGCGAGCGACGAGTAGCCGGTGCCGAAGTCGTCGATCGAGATCTCGACGCCGATCTCGTTGAGCCGGTGCAGCGTCGGGATCACGTTCTGCAGGTCCTTCATCAGGCCCGTCTCGGTGATCTCCAGCTCGATCGCATGGTGCGGCACGCCGTACGCGGTGACGGCCTGGTGGATGTGCTCGACCAGGTCGGTGCGCTCGAACAGCCGGTTCGGCAGGTTCACCGCGATCGAGTCGCTGAAGCCGAAGCTGTCCTGCCAGATCCGGGCCTGGCGCGCCGCCTCGCGGATCGCCCACTCGCTGAGCGGGATGATCAGGCCGGTCTCCTCGGCCAGCGGGATGAAATCGCCCGGCGGCACCAGCACGCCGCCGCGCTGCCAGCGCATCAGCGCCTCGGCGCCCACCATGCGCGCGCCACGCACGTCGACCTTGGGCTGGTAGTGCAGCACCAGCTCGTTGCGCTCGATGGCCTTGTGCAGCGCGCTCTCGAGCTCGAGCTTCTCGCGGCCCTTGCCGGCCAGCGCCGGGCGGTACAGCAGCGCGGCATTGCGGCCCTGCGCCTTCACCGAGTACATCGCCACGTCGGAGTTGCGCATCAGGTCGGCCACCGTCTGGCCGTCGCGCGGGAACATCGCGATGCCGACGCTCGCGGTGACGAAGCACTCCTGGCCGCCGACGAAGATCGGCTCGCGCATCACGTCGAGCACGCGCGCGGCGACCCGCTCGGCATCGGATTCGTCGGACACCTCGGGCAGCAGCGCGACGAACTCGTCGCCGCCGAGCCGGCCGACGGCCTCCAGCGTGCGGTGCGAGCGCGAGCCCATCGATTCGACGGCGCTCTCCATCACCTGGTCGGAGTGGCGCACGCACGAGCGCAGCCGGCGCGACACCTCCATCAGCAGTTCGTCGCCGGCACCGTGGCCCAGCGTGTCGTTGATCACCTTGAAGCGGTCGAGGTCGATCAGCAGCAGCCCGACCGGGTGGTTCAGCCGGCGCGCATGCTCCAGCGCGCGCTCGGTGCGCCAGATCAGCTGGCGGCGGTTCGGCAGGCCGGTCAGCGCGTCGAAGTTGGCGAGGTGGCGGATCTTGTCTTCCGCCATGCGGCGGTCGGTCACGTCCTGCACGATGCCGGTGTAGCCGGAGAGGTTGCCGTGCTCGTTGAACTCCGGCTCGGCCTCGACGTGGATGATGCGCTGGCGGGCGT
>NZ_JBFUFP010001000.1:0-1990 GCF_056403375.1 Rhizobacter sp. P2_H2 | reverse complement strand
GCACGACGCACGGCAGAACCCGTGATCCGAACTTCGGCCGAACGCATGACCGCCGCGAACTGGCCGTCCACGGCCAGCCTGCTGCTGGCCCATGTGAACGACTTGTCCGGCAGTTGCCCGGTCGGCGCGTCGTGCGACGGTGCCACCGGCCTGTTGCATCCGACCCTCGCCGAGTTTCGGCGTGCGGTGGCCGTCGACTTCAAGGTCGTTCGCAGTCCCGGCCTCGGCGAGCATCGATCGCTCGACGGAGTGATCGTGTTGATTGCTGAATCCGACCACCACCAGCCCGATGCCGCGACACGGGCGCTGCAGTCGATCTGGCGGCCCGGCGACCTGCACTTCGCCGAACTGTCGGAGCCGTACGTTCGCAGCGGGCAGTTCGACGAGGTCCTGCGCGGGATTCCGGTCGTGCAGGACGACGCGGAGGGCGGAACGGTGGGCATGGACGACCATGCACTCGGGGTGCGAGTCGAAGCCTTGATGCGCGAAGTGGCCACGTCTCTGCGCGAGCTGATCGACCGGCTGGATCCCGGCGCATCGCAGGGTCGGCAGGCGGATGCCGAGGTGACGCTTGCGGCGTTGCGCCAGCAGGTCGACGGTCTGTTGATGCGCCACCTGAAGCGGCCGGCCACGTCGGTCCGGATCGTCGAGCTGACCCGGCGCCTGCTCGAACAGGAGATCGCGCTGGCGACCCTGATCGACGAGACCCTGGATTCCCGCTCCGACTCGATGGCGAAGACCATCCTCGACCGCGCCGGGTCCGACCGCGCGTCCGGCGCAGCGCCCCGCCGGACCTACGTCGCGATGCTGGGCGCGGCGCACCTGCAGCGAATGGCAGAACGCCTGCAGGAGAGCGGTCGTGCCTACCTCCTGCTGTGCCCTCACGGCGCCAGCGCATCGATCGACGCGTGCCACTGAGCGCAGGCCGCTCAGCGGTACGACATCACCAGCCCATGGATCAGCCGCGTCCAGCCGTCGAGCATCACGAACAGCAGCAGCTTGAACGGCAGCGAGATGGTGGTCGGCGCGATCATCGACATGCCCAGCGCGAGCAGCACCGTCGCGACGATCAGGTCGACGATGACGAACACCAGGTAGATGATGAAGCCGATCTGGAACGCGCGCGTCAGCTCGCTCAGCGTGAAGCTCGGCACCAGCACCATGAAGTCGTCGGCGGCCAGCGTCGCCGCGCGTTGCGGCGGCCAGATGCTCTCGGCCGACTTCAGGAAGAACTGGCGGTCGCGCTCCTGCGTGTGCTTCTGCAGGAAGGCCTTGACCGGCGCCTTGGCCGCGTCCATCACGGCGACGATGTCGTTCAGGCCCTCGCCCTTGGCGCCGAAGCTGCGGCCGCGCAGCGCGTCGCTCACCTCCATGCCCACCGGCGCCATGATGTAGATCGTCAGGATGATCGCGATGCCGTTCAGCACCATGTTCGGCGGCGTCTGCTGCAGCCCGAGCGCGGTGCGCAGCAGGCCGAACACGATCACCAGCTTGGTGTAGCTCGTCACCATCAGCGCGACGAAGGGCGCGATGCCGAACGCGACGATCAGCGCAACCAGTGTCAGCGGTTCGGGCAGCCCGGCACCCATCACAGCTCGCTCGCGGCGAACTCGGACACGCGCACGCCGAGCTGGTCGCCCACCGCGACCAGGTAGCCCTTGCCCAGCACGTTGCCGTGCGCGACGATGCGCACCGCACTGCGGTTCAGCGCCTGCCCGAGCTCGAACACGTGGCCGGGGTTCAGCCCCTTCAGCTCGCCGAGCGAGACCGACAGCTCGCCCACTTCGAAGCGCAGCGTCACCTCCAGCGCGTCCAGGCGGTCCAGCGGCAGCGCCGCGGCATCGTCGTCATGGCCGGCGAGCTCGGCCTCGGGGGTGTCTCGGTTCATGTCGTTCTCTTTCCAAGGCTGCAAGGTGATGCGTGTGCCTTCGGCCAGCCCGACGAGACGCCGTCCCGTCACGCCGCCGAGCTCGGCGCTGACCAGCAGGCC
>NZ_JBFUFP010000999.1:0-1992 GCF_056403375.1 Rhizobacter sp. P2_H2 | reverse complement strand
GAGCATCGTCAGCGGCGGCCACGTGCCCGAGCCGACGCAGCTCGCCGATGTGCTGGAGGTGCTGTCGCCGACGTGCTTCCGGCTGCTCGGCCGCAGCAACGACCTGATCAACGTGGCCGGCAAGCGCAGCTCGCTGTCGCACCTCAATTTCCAGCTGAACAGCATCGACGGCGTGCGCGACGGCGCGTTCTGGCTGCCGCCGGCCGACAGCGTCGAGGGCATCGCCCGTCCGGTGGCCTTCGTCGTCACCGACACGCTGACGCGCGAGGCGCTGCTCGCCGCGCTACGCTTGCGGCTCGACCCGGTGCTGCTGCCGCGGCGCATCGTGCTGCTGCCGTCGCTGCCGCGCGATGCCACCGGCAAGCTGCCGGCGCAGCGCTTGGCCGCGCTCGCGGCCGAGCACCTCTAGGCCACCCCCGCCATGCCCGTCGCTACCGTGCGCATCGCGGCCTCGCACCCGGCCTTCGCGGGGCACTTTCCCGGCCGGCCGATCGTGCCCGGCGTGCTGCTGCTGGCCGAGGTGGTCGAGGCGGTGCGCGCGCATGGCATCGCGCTCGACCCGCTGCAGGTAGGCGCCGTCAAGTTCGTCGCGACGGTCGGGCCCGATGCCGAACTGCGCATCGAATGGGATGCGGTCGATGCGGCGTCGACACGCCTGCGCTTCGAGGTCGGCCAGGTCGTCGACGGACAGGCGACGCGCTGCGCGAGCGGGCATTTCGACCTGTCGCCGGCGGCCCGATGACGACACCTGCCGACGGCACCTGGATCGCCCAGCGCGAGCGCAGCAACCTGTGGGCGCTGACGCTGATGCGGCGCATCGCGGTCGGCCTCGGCCGCCCGGCCGCGCGGCTGCTGCTCGGCCCGATCGCGCTGTACTTCCTGTGGTTCGGTGGCGCCGCGCCGCGCGCCTCGGCGCAGTACCTGCGGCGCGTGCTGGGCCGCGCGCCCACGTTCGGCGAGCGGCTGCGCCACCTGCACGCGTTCGCGTCGACCGTGCTCGACCGCGTCTACCTGCTGCAGCAACGTTTCGATGGCTTCGACATCCGCATCGCGGGCACCGAGCACCTCGACGCGGTGCTCGCGCGCGGCCAGGGCGCGCTGCTGATCGGCGCGCACCTCGGCAGCTTCGAGGTGATGCGTGCGCTCGGCCAGTCGCGCGCCGGGCTGCGCGTCGCGATGGTGATGTACGAAGACAATGCGCGGATGATCAACGCCACGCTGAAGGCGATCGCGCCGGACACGCCGCTGCACATCATCGCGCTCGGGCAGCTCGAATCGATGCTGCAGCTGCGCAACTGGCTCGACGACGGCGGCGTCGCCGGCCTGCTCGGCGACCGCAGCCTGCCCGGTGCCGCATCGGCGCGCTCGGTCAGCCACCGGCTGCCCTTCCTCGGCGACGAGGCCACGTTCTCCGACGGCCCGTTCCGGCTCGCCGCGCTGCTGCGCCGGCCGGTCGTCTTCATGACCGGGCTGTACCTGGGAGGCAACCGCTACGAGCTGCGCTTCGTGCCGCTGGCCGACCTCAGCGAACGGCCCGCGGGGCGGGAGGCGCAGGATGCGGCCATCGCCGATGTGCAGCGCCGCTACGTGGCGCTACTGGAAACGCTGTGCCGCGAGCAACCGATGAACTGGTTCAATTTCTATGATTTCTGGGCCCCGGAGGATGCGCATGCGGCTTGAACTTCGACGGCGTGCGCTGTGCCTGCTGCTGGTACTGGCACCGCTCGCGGCATCCGCCGCGCCGGCCGACCTCGGCGGCCTGCTCACGCTGCTGGCCGGCGTCAAGTCCGGCGAGGCCACGTTCACCGAGACGCGCCAGGTGACGCTGCAGGACATGACGCGCACGCTCGAATCGTCCGGCCGCCTCAGCTTCGCGGCCCCCGACACCTTCGTGCGCGAGACGCTGAAGCCGCGCCGCGAGCGCCTCGCTGTCGCCGGCAACACGCTGACGATGAGCCAGGGCAGCCGCAGCCGCAGCGTGCCGCTGGACAC
>NZ_JBFUFP010000998.1:0-1993 GCF_056403375.1 Rhizobacter sp. P2_H2 | reverse complement strand
GGTGACGCGCGGGTTCACCTCGATCAGCACCGGCCCGCAGCGCGGGTGCCACACCACGTCGATGCCGACGAAGCCGCGCAAGCCCGGGATGCCCTTCGCCACCTGCGCGGCCAGCCGCGACAGCGCACGCCCGCGCTCGCTGTCGAGCGCGATCGCGTTCACCTCGACCCCTTCGAACGACAAGGCGCCGTCCGCATCGATGGCAATGTTCTGGCGGTTCACGCTGAGCACCTCGCTGCCCTGCGCCGTGCACAGCATCGACACGCTGAGCGGTTCGCCGTCGACCCAGGGCTCGATGGCCATCGGGCTGCCGGCGGTCGAACGCCGGTCCCAGTCGCTCAGCGCGTCGTCCTGCCAGGTGTGCACCCGGGTCGCGACGCCGCCCGCGCCATCGTCGGGCTTGACCACCCAGCGGTCTACCTCCGGCACGTGTTCGAAGGCGAGCGGCGTCGTCACGCCCTGCCCCGCCAGGTGCTGCAGCGTGGCGCGCTTGCCCGAGGTGAGCGCGATGGCCTGCGCGCTGCACCCCAGCCAGCGCGCGGCACCGACCACCTGCTGCATGCGCGCCAGCAGGCCGCCGGTCTCGGGCGCGACGACCCAGGCCACGTCATGCAAGGCGGCCTGGCGCGCGACGAAATCGAACGGCGATTCGCCGCCCCGCGGCCGCACCGGCTCGGCATTGCCCGGCACGCGCGGTGCCCGCGCGCTGGTGGCCACCGACACCAGCACACCGTCGACCTGCAACAGGTCCTGCGCCAGCGCATCGCGCATCGACAGGCCGAGCGGCAGCAGTTCGGCGGCCGCCGCCTCGTCGTTGACGGTGGCATCGCCGGCCGACGGGATCAGCCCGCCGCCGCTGAGATACTCGTAGACGAAAACCCGTTTCATCGATGCTCCTCGGTTCAACTGCATGACTGTCATTCCCGTCATCGACCTGCTGCAAGGCCAGGTGGTGCGCGCCGTGCGGGGTGAGCGGCAGCACTACCGGCCGATCGACTCGGCGCTGTGCGCCAGCAGCGATCCACGCACCGTGGCGCGCATCCTGTGCGAGCACTGCGCGGCGCAACAGCTGTACGTCGCCGACCTCGATGCCCTGCAGGGCGGTGCGGGCCAGCTCGCCGTCGTGCGGCAACTGCTCGAGGCCTTGCCGGGCATCGAGCTCTGGCTGGACGCCGGCTTCGCCGACGTGTCGCAGGCCCGCGCGCTGGATGCGGCGCTCGGGCCGCTGGCGCAGCGCCTGGTGCCGGTCTTCGGCAGCGAATCGCTGCGCTCGCGCGCGACGCTCGAAGCCTGCTTCACGGCGCCCGGGCGCGGCATCCTGTCGCTCGACCGCCGCGAAGGCGTTCGGCTGGACGCGGCCGGTTGCTGGGAGGCCCCCGAGCTGTGGCCGCCGCGCGTCATCGTGATGACGCTGGAGCGCGTCGGGTCCGGCGCCGGGCCCGACCTGGACACCCTGCGCCAACTGGCCGCGCGCTCACCGCACACCCGGCTGATCGGTGCCGGCGGCATCGCCAGCGCTGCCGATCTGACCCGCGCGGGCGCGGCCGGTGCGTCGGCCTGGCTGGTGGCCAGTGCCCTGCACGACCTCGGGTTGCCCCGAATGCCTGCCTGATCTGAAGCACATGCGTCCATGACGGGAGGACGCATCACGTTTCGTGCCAACCGAAGGCGCTCCCCCGGGGGCCTGCAGCGCCCTCCTCCCGCCAGAACCGAGACAGTGTGTCCCGCTTCTGGCCGCTGCAGCGGCGGCGTCCTCGCCGTTGCCGGGGTGGGCCTCGTGGCACATCGCTTGCGTTGAAACCGGCACATGAGCGACACCTCCGTGACCCCGCGCGCCGCCACCGCACGCTGGACCTGCCCGTTCTGCCTGCTGCTGTGCGACACCGCCACGGTGCAGGTCGACGACGCGGGTGCCCTGATCCTGTCGGACCCCGTGCCGGGCGGCGGCTGCGCCTGCGCCCGCCGCGCGCTGGCGCGGTTCACGGCCCGGCCC
>NZ_JBFUFP010000997.1:0-1993 GCF_056403375.1 Rhizobacter sp. P2_H2 | reverse complement strand
GATCCAGCGGACGCCGTGGAACCGGCTTTGCCGGGCCACTGGCGGCGCCCCCTTGAGGGGGAGGCGCGCAGCGCCTCGGGGGTGGGCCTACCGGCGGACTTTTCCGTCTTCGGTCAGCATGGACACGTCGACAAAACTGGAGGCGACGTGKTCCTTCGCACCGAAGTGCACATTGAAGCCGCCGAAGTTCGCGTTCTGGATCGACTCCAGCCCGGCGATCAGCGCATCGCGCGACGGCGCGCGGCCGGCGCGCTTCAGGCCTTCCGCGAACACCTTCGCGGCCAGGTAGCCTTCCATGCTGGAGTAGTTCGGCGTCGCGTCGCCGCCGGCCTTCGCCACCGCATCCAGGTACTCGCGCGAGATCGGCGTGGTGGTCGAGAACGGGAACGGCATCACCTGGCTGATCATCACGCCGCGGCCTTCCTTGCCGAGCTCGTCGGCCAGCGCCTGCGTGCCGACGAACGACACGTTGTAGAAGGTGCCGCCATAACCGGCCTTGCGGGCCTCGCGGATGAACGCGGCGCACGACTTGTAGGCGCTGATCAGCACCACCGCATCGGGAAACTTCGGGACGATGTCCTTCACCGCCTGGCTGACCGCGACGGTGTTGCGCTCGACCGTGCCCAGCGCCACCGGCGCGAGGGTCAGCGGCTTCAGTGCGCRCGTCACGCCTTCCAGGCCGGCCTTGCCGTACGCGTCGTTCTGGTAGAACACCGCGACCTTGTTCAGGCCGAGCTGTGTCAGGTTCTTCACGATCAGCGCGGTCTCGTCGTAGTACGAGGCCCGCACGTGGAAGACCGATTTGCTGAACGGCTCGCGCAGCGCCTCCGCACCGGTGAACGGCCCGAAGAACGGCATCTTGCTGTCGTTGACCAGCGGCAGCGCGGCCAGCGAGGTCGGCGTTCCCACATAGCCGAACAGCGCGAACACGTCTTCCTTGATGAAGCGGTCGGTGTTGGCCTTGCAACGGTCCGGCTCGTAGCCGTCGTCCAGCGTCTTCAGCTCGATGGTGTGGCCGTTGGCGCCACCGGCGGCATTGAAGGCATCGAAGAACACGCGGGCACCGCGGTTCATCTGGATGCCCAGCTGCGCCGCCGGGCCGGTGAAGGCGGCGGACTGGCCCAGCACGAGCCGGCGGTCACTTTGAGCCAGCGCAGGCAGCGCCAACACAGCGCTGCCGGCGGCGACGCTCTTGAGAAGTTCACGACGTTTCATGGGGCAAGTTCCGTTGACAAATTTGTTGCAGCTTGTTACGACTCAGCGGGCCGTTTGCTGGGCCGTAAGGATATCCGTCGATATCGGTACAAAACTTACGGTTCATGACCTAGCGGGCACATACATCCGGAAGCATGTGCAATAGTTCCGCGATGAGTTACCGAACTGTTGCGGCAGCGTGCCCGCATGACTGTCCAGACACCTGCGCCATTCGCGTGACCGTTGAGAACGATCGTGCGATCCGCATCCAAGGCGACCCCGATCACCCGACCACGCATGGTGCGTTGTGCACCAAGGTGTCGCGCTACACCGAGCGAACCTACAGCCCCGATCGCGTGCTGCATCCGTTGAAGCGGGTGGGGCCGAAGGGCAGCGGGCAGTTCGTGCCGGTGAGCTGGGACGAGGCGCTGTCGGACATCGCCGCGCGCCTGTCCGAGATCGCGTCGCGCGCGCCCGAGGCCATCGTGCCGTACAGCTATGCCGGCACGATGGGCCTGCTGCAGGGCGAGAGCATGGCCGGGCGCTTCTTCCACCAGCTGGGCGCCTCGCTGCTCGATCGCACGATCTGCGCGTCGGCCGGTGCCGAGGCGCTGATGGCAACGTATGGCGGCAAGGTCGGCATGCACGTCGAGCATTTCGCCGAGAGCAAGCTGATCGTGATCTGGGGCAGCAACTCGATCGCGTCGAACCTGCATTTCTGGACCTTCGCGAACGCGGCGAAGCGCAACGGCGCGAAGCTGGTCTGCATCGATCCGCGCAAGACCGAGAAAGACCGAGA
>NZ_JBFUFP010000996.1:0-1999 GCF_056403375.1 Rhizobacter sp. P2_H2 | reverse complement strand
GGCCGCCCCCGGCGAGCACAAGGATCCGGCGCGGCTCGCGGCGCTGATCCGCCGGCAGCGCGTCACGACGCTGCATTTCGTGCCGTCGATGCTGCAGGCCTTCCTCGCGCATGCCGAGGTCGAGCGCTGCGACAGCCTGGCGCGCGTGATCTGCAGCGGCGAGGCGCTTCCCGCCGAGGCGCAGAACGAGCTGCTGCGCCGCCTGCCCCAGGCCGGGCTGTTCAACCTGTACGGCCCGACCGAGGCGGCGATCGACGTGACGCAATGGCGTTGTCGCGATGATGGCCTGGTGCGCGTCGCGATCGGCCGGCCGATCTCGGCGACGCGCACGCTGGTGCTCGATGCCGGCCTGCAGCCGGTGCCGCCCGGCGTGGCCGGCGAGCTGTACCTGGGCGGCCTCGGCCTTGCGCGCGGCTACCTCGGCCGCGCGGGGCTGACCAGCGAACGTTTCGTCGCCGACCCGTTCGAGCCCGGCGAGCGGCTGTACCGCACCGGCGACCTCGCATGCTGGCGCGGTGACGGAGAGCTGGAGTACCTCGGCCGCATCGACCATCAAGTGAAGATCCGCGGCGTGCGCATCGAGCTCGGCGAGATCGAAGCCGGCCTGCTGGCGCAGCCGGGCGTGCGCGAGGCGGTGGTGGTCGCACGCGGCGGCGATCTGCTGGTGGCGTATGTGTCGGCACAACCCGGGCAGTCGCTCGATCCGCAAGCGCTGCGCGTGCAGCTCGCGACCCGACTGCCCGACGCGATGCTGCCGGCGGTGATCGCGGTGCTCGACACGCTGCCGCTGAACGCCAACGGCAAGATTGATCGCAACGCCTTGCCGGCCACCGGGCCTCAGGCGGCACGTGCCTGCGAGCCGCCGCAGGGCGAGGCCGAAACGGTGCTCGCGGCGATCTGGGCCGAGGTGCTGGGCGTCGAGCGCGTCGGCCGCGAAGACCGCTTCTTCGAACTCGGCGGGCATTCGCTGGCGGCCCTGCGCGTGCAGTCGCGGTTGCGCGAGCGGCTGGGCGTTGCGCTGCCGCTGCGCAGCCTGTTCGAGCAGGCGTCGCTCGCGGCGCTGGCTGCCGCCGTGCAGGCAGCGCGACCGGCCGCGGTGGCTGACGATGACGCGGCGCTGGACCGCATGGCCGATCTGCTGGCCACCCTGGAGACCTGAATGAGTTCACGCGCCCGCGACATCGCCGAGCGATTCACCCTGCTGCCGGCCGAGCGCCGCAGCGGGTTCCTGGCGCTGTTGCGCGAACAGGGCATGGCCTTCAGCCGCCTGCCGATGGTGCCGTGGCCGCCTGGCGACGAGCCTGATCCGATGTCGCATGCGCAGGCCCGCCAGTGGTTCCTGTGGCGGCTCGACCCGGCAAGCACCGCGTACCACATCGCCGGTGCACTGCGGCTCAGCGGCCGGCTCGACGTGGCGGCGTTGCGCGCGAGCTTCAGCGCGCTGGTGGCGCGGCATGAATCGCTGCGCACGGTGTTCGATGCGCTGCCCGACGGGCTGGCGCGGCCGCGCGTGCTGCCGGTGGCAGACATCGAGCTTCCCGAGATCGACACCGATGAAGTCTCGCTCGCCGCCGAGCTGCAGCGCATCAACGCCGCGCCGTTCGACCTGGAGCGCGGCCCGCTGCTGCGCCTTGCGCTGCTGAAGCTCGCGCCGCAGGAGCATGTGCTGGCGGTCGTGATGCACCACATCGTGTCCGATGGCGCGTCGCTGCAGGTGATCGTCGGCGAGTTCGTGTCGCTGTACCCATCGCGCGTCGAGAAACGTTCGATCGCGTTGCCGCCGCTGCCGATCCGCTATGCCGACTACGCCCGCTGGCAGCGCCACGGGCTGGAGGCCGGCGAGCAGGCGCGCCAGCTGGCGTACTGGACGGCCCAGATCGGCACCGACCACCCGGTGCTGCAGCTGCCGACCGACCGCCCGCGCGCGGCCGATGCGCGGTTGCGCGCCGCGCAGCACGCGATCGACCTGCCGCCGGCGCTGGTGCAAGCGCTGCGCCAG
>NZ_JBFUFP010000995.1:0-2002 GCF_056403375.1 Rhizobacter sp. P2_H2 | reverse complement strand
GTGCAACTCCGTGCCGCTATGATGAACAGAAGAGACATGGGAAGCGGCTGAACGGGGGTGAAGAGGACGCCCGGCCGCTTCAAAGCAGCACACCCGACCCATCGCATGACTGAAACCAAGCCCTTGGCCGTGCCCGCACGCGTGGACAACGCGCGCGCGCTCACCGCATCGCTCGGGCTCGCACCGCAGGCCCTGGGGGCGCTGGTGTTCACGCTGGCCGACCGGCTCGATGCCCCGCTGGCCATCAAGGAGGCCGCCACCGGCCGCTACGTGTACGCCAACAGCCGCATGGACGCGCTGGTCGGCCGCACCGCGGATGGCCTGTCCGACGAAGACTGGCTCGACCCGGCCCAGGCCGCGACGCTGCGCACCGCCGACCAGTCGGCGATGGTGCAGACGCTGCCGCAGGTCAGCGAGCACCGCATCGAGCGCAAGGGCGGGCGGCGCGAGTACAGCGTGACCCGGCAGGCGCTGGCCTCGCAGGACGGCAGCGGGCCCCGCTACCTGTGCTGCCTCTGGCTCGACCAGACCACGCAGCGCCAGCACGAGACCCAGCTGCAGATCGCGCTGCAGCAGCTGGAGCAGCAGCAGCAGGCGAGCGAGGCGTTCCGCCGCGAGATGCAGGACCAGGGGCTGCGCGACACCGTCACCGGGCTCTACCAGCGGGCGCACTTCGACGACCAGCTGCGCCGCGAGGTCGACCTGTCGTCGCGCGAGCACCGCGAGTTCGCGCTGGTGTCGGTGGCGCTCGATCCGCTGAACGACCAGGTGAAGGCGCTCGGGCCGGAAGCGCGGCAACGCGTGCTCGAGGCGCTGGGGCGGCTGCTGCGCAGCAACACCCGGGCGATGGATGCCTCGTGCCGGCTCGAGGAAGACCTGTTCGCGGTGCTGCTGTCGGGCGTCGGCCTGGCGACGGCGCATGCGCGGATGGAGGGGCTGCGCCGCCAGTGCGCGACGCAGATCGTGATGCTGAACGGGCGCGACCTGGGCTTCACCGTGTCGATGGGCGTCGCGAGCTTCCCGCACACGGCGCACACGCAGGAGGAGCTGCTGCAGGCGGCCGATGCGGCGCTGGCCGAGGCGCGGCGTCGCGGCGGCAATCACGTGACGCTGGCAAGCATCCGCTTCGAGACGTCGTGACGATCCGGGATCAGGCTAGGCCCTTGATGCCCTTGTAGAGCATGTAGCTCGCCAGGCTGTACAGCAGCACGGCGAACACCCGCTTCAGCTTCGCGGTGTCGATCCGGTGGGCGGTGCGCGCGCCGAGCGGCGCGGTGGTGACGCTKGCCGCGGCGATCACGACCAGCGCCGGCAGGTAGATGAAACCCAGCGTGCCGGGCGGCATGTCGTGCAGCGACCAGCCGGCGTAGATGTAGCCGACGGTCCCCATCAGCGCGATCGGAAAGCCCAGGGCGGCCGAGGTCGCCACCGCGGCGCGGATCGGCACGTTGCACCAGGTCATGAACGGCACCGAGACGAACGCGCCGCCGGCGCCGACCAGCGCCGACAGCACGCCGATCACGCTGCCCGCGCCGATCATGCCGGCACCCTGCGGCAGCTGGCGCGACGGCTTCGGCTTCTTGTCGAGGAACATCTGCGTGGCCGAGAAGCCGATGAACAGCGCGAACAGCAGCGCCAGCCAGTTGGCCGGCAGCGCCTTCGCGATCTGCGCGCCGAGCAACGATCCGAGCACGATGCCGGGCGCGAGCAGCTTGACGATGTCCCAGCGCACGCCGCCGCGCTGGTGGTGGGCGCGCACCGACGAGATCGACGTGAAGCAGATCGTCGCCAGCGAGGTCGCGACCGCCATCTTCACGATGTAGGCCTCGGGGAAGCCCTTCAGCGTCAGCAGCAGCGTGATGAACGGCACCAGCGTCGCGCCGCCGCCGACGCCGAGCAGCCCGGCCAGGAAGCCGGTGAAGGATCCGAGGACGAGCAGTTCGAGGATGAGTTGCCAGCCGAGGTCGAAAGCCATCAGGGCTTCCGATCCAGCAGTTCGAGC
>NZ_JBFUFP010000994.1:0-2006 GCF_056403375.1 Rhizobacter sp. P2_H2 | reverse complement strand
CCGCCGAGGAAGGCCGCGCGGCGATCTGGGAGGTCGACGCGAAGACCGGCGCGCACCGCGTGTTCGCCTCCGGCCTGCGCAACCCGAACGGCCTCGCCTTCGAGCCGCAGACGGGTGCGCTGTGGACCGTCGTCAACGAGCGCGACGAGATCGGCAGCGACCTGGTGCCCGACTACCTCACCTCGGTGAAGGATGGCGCCTTCTACGGCTGGCCGTTCAGCTACTACGGCGCGCACGTCGACGAGCGGGTCAAGCCGCCGCAGCCCGACATGGTGGCGCGCGCGATCGCACCCGATTACGCGCTCGGCCCGCACACCGCCTCGCTCGGCCTCGCGGCCGCCCGCGGCAATGCGCTGCCGACCGCCTTCGCCGACGGCATGTTCATCGGCCAGCACGGCTCGTGGAACCGCAAGCCGCACAGCGGCTACAAGGTGATCTTCGTGCCGTTCGCGCAAGGCCGGCCCTCCGGGCCGCCGGTCGATGTGCTGACCGGCTTTCTGTCGTCCGAAGGCCATGCGCAGGGCCGCCCGGTCGGCGTCGCGCTCGACAAGCAGGGCGCGCTACTGGTGGCCGACGACGTCGGCAACGTGATCTGGCGGGTGCGGCCGGTGGCAACACGCTGACACGATGAACCGGCGCGCGGCGTGAATTGCTGACGCGCTACGGTCCCCACCGGCCGGGGACAATCCGCGGATGCACCGCTCCGCCCTGCTGACCCTCGCCCTGGCACTGGCCGCCCAGGTCCTCTCGCACGACGCCAACGCTGCCGACGCCACCGCGAGCCCGCAGACCGCCGTGCAGGCCTTCTACGAGTTGCGCATCGCGCAACTGCCGAACGGCGGCGCGCCCGACGGGCCTGCCCTGAAGCTGATCGCCAGCCTGCTGACGCCGCGCCTGCAGTGCCTGCTGCAGACGGCGCACCGCTACGACGAGGCCTTCCTCGCGACGCAACCGGGCGACAAGCCGCCGTTCGTCGAGGGCGACCTCTACTCCAGCCTGTTCGAGGGCCCGAGCCGCGTGAAGGCCCAGCCGGCGCGGCTGGCCCGCGACATCGCCTGGGTGCCGGTGCGCATGTTCTTCGACGCCGGCGGCAAGAACGATGCGACCGGCTGGACCGACACCGTCGTGCTGAACCGCGTCGACGGCCGCTGGCTGATCGCCGACGTGAACTACGGCGGCAATTTCGCGTTCGGCAACAGCGGCCGGCTCAGCGGCGTGCTCACCGACCAGCTGGAGCGCCCCGATCCGGCGCTGAAGTGGACCGGCCGCGAACTGCGCAGCTGTCCCTGAAGTTGCCAATGAAACAACGGGCCGCGCGCGGCGTGGCACCATGCGCGCCGGACCACCGTCCTCAAACCTCAAAGACAACCCCACGGAGAACCCCGATGAAAGCCACCTTCACCCTCGCCCTGGCCGCCCTGACGCTGGTCGCCGCCCCCGCCTTCGCCGCCGGCAAGTCCTGCGACGAACTGAAGACCGAGATCGCCGCCAAGCTCGACGCCAAGCAGGTCACCGGCTACGTGCTGGAGATCGTCGACGCCGACAAGGTGGGCGACGCCAAGGTCGTCGGCAGCTGCGAAAGCGGCGCGAAGAAGATCACCTACGGCCGCAAATAAGGCGACCGGCCAGCCCGCCGGCTCAGACCGCGCAGCGCCAGTCGGCGCGTGGCGCGGTCGCAGCGATCAGCTCGGCATTCGGCTGGTCGGTGCCGGCCTCCCAAGCGCGGGCTTCGGACTCGCTGCGGCCGAAGCGCATGTGGCGCTCGACGAGCCGGCGCCGCCGCAGCGCGTCGTCCACGTCGACGTACCAGGCTTCGTCGAGCAGCGGCTTCACGCCGGCCCAGCCATCGCGCTCCAGCAGCAGGTAGTTGCCTTCGGTGATCACCAGCGGCACCTCGGCCGGGATCGGGATGGCCGAGGCGATCGGCTCCTCGATCTCGCGGCGGAATTCCGGCGCGTAGACGATGCCGCCTCCGGCCTGCTGGCCGCGCACCCGCTGCAGCAGGG
>NZ_JBFUFP010000993.1:0-2009 GCF_056403375.1 Rhizobacter sp. P2_H2 | reverse complement strand
CTCGAGCTCGTCCCACGGTCCTGCGCCGTAGCAGTGGCGGCACAGCGCCGCGCCGAGCTGCACGCGCAGGTAGCTGACCGGGTGCGGGTCGCCCGGCGAGAAGCGGAACACCAGGCTCGGCTCGCCCGACAGCACGTCGTGCAGCGCGGCCACGCTCGCGAAGCCGGTGTGGCCGAAGGCGAACGCATCGGCGGCGATCTCGCTCGCCCACGAGGCCCACACGTCGGCCAGGTCGCCATGCGAGCCGGCCTGGGCGAGCCCGTGCTGCAGCAGCGTGCGCAGCTCGTCGTTCCAGCCGGTGATGTGCGCCACCTGGTGGCCGGCCTCGTGGATCAGCGCGGTCGGCCGCAGCAGGTTGTGGCGCGTGATCTTGATGGTGGCGACCGGGCACACCGCGCCGCCGTCCCACAGCCGCAGGCCGGCCTTCATGATCGCGGCGCCGGCGCCGCTGTCGAGGTAGGTCAGCACCACCGGCGTCGGGTGGCCCAGCTCGTCGAGCACCTGCGACATGCTGCGGTAGGCCAGGCTGTCGCAGGCGCGCAGCATCGCCGCCACCTGCGGGTTGGTGCGGGTGTTGATCGCGTCGGCGAAGAAATCCAGCGTGGTCTCGGTGCGCAGGTACTGGCGCCGGAACGCCAGCAGCAGGCGGCGCACCTGCGCCTGCGCGGCCGGGCTGCGCGCCGCCTGGCCGTGCGCCAGCAGCACCTGTGCATCGGCCGCCAGCGCATCGACCTTCGCCTGCAGGTGGCGGCGCAGCGCGAGCCCGAGGTACTGCTCGAGCCGGCCCCAGGCCGCCTCGCCGGCCAGGTCGTCCAGCATCAGTCGCGACGCGGCCAGCACCCAGTGGGCGATCTGGCGCTGCGTCTGCAGCGCGGCGGCGGCTTGCAGTTCAGCCACAGCGGTGCCCCGGTGCCACGTCGACCATCACCGCGGGGGCCGGGTCGAGCGTGAGCTGGGCCGGCGCGGCACCGCGGCCGGCCATCGCGTCGCACACCGCCTTCAGCGCCGGCGGGTGGGCGATCGAGAAGCGCAGCGTGACGCCGTCGGCCGCGTTCTCGGTGGCCGCGATGAAGGCCGCCGACTGCGTCTGGATGAAGCTCGCGAAGCCCTGCACCAGCCAGTTCTGCAAGGCCCCCGCATAGCGCCGGGCCTGCGCCTGCGGCAGGTTCTGCATGCCGGCGCTGGCGGCCGGCGAGGCGCCGGCATGCACCAGCCGCAGCCCGCGGCCCGGCGGGCCGGACAGGATGTGCTGCAGGCGGCTTTGCAGCGCACGCCCGAAGCCGGCGCTCAGCACGCCGGCATTGGTCGACTGGCGCAGCCGCATCGCGAGCTTCTGCGCCTTGGCTTCGCTGAGGAAGATGCAGGCGCGGATCTGGTCCTGCGTGCAGTCGAAGCGCAGGCCGAGGTGCATCGCGCGGCGGGCATGGGCCAGCCCGTGCGCGTGGCCATGGCGGTGGCCGTGCCGCCCGTGCATCGCATGCGGGCGGCGCCCGCCGACGTCGACGCGGTAGAGGCGCTGCCCCATCGCGGGCCGCTGCCCGTTGCCGTCGACGGCGCGCCCGAGGCCGGGCGCGCCGAGCAGCGTCGCGGCGGCCTGCGGCGTCAGCGGGTGCAGCTCCTGGCTGCCGAGCGCGCCCGAGGCATCGCCCTGCTCGAACTCGTTGCGGGCGATGTCGGCGAGGCGGGTGCCGGGCAGGGCTTCGTACAGGTGCAGCTGCGCATCGGCCGCCTCGCCTTCGGGCAGGCCGAGCTGCTCGTGCAGGAAGTCGGCGAGCGGTGCGCCCTCGAAGCTCATGACCTCGCCCGCCATGTGCGGCGTGATGCGCACGTCGAACACCCGCGTGCAGCGCTTGTAGCGCTTGCGCCCGCGCAGCGGCAGCATCACCCAGCCGGCATCGATGCCGGCCTCGAGCAGCTCGGGCCGCTGGCGGTAGATGCCGGGCGGCAGCACCGCCGGCAGGTTGGCGGCGGCCGCCTGCTCGAAGGCCTCCATCGCATAGCCTTCGAGC
>NZ_JBFUFP010000992.1:0-2009 GCF_056403375.1 Rhizobacter sp. P2_H2 | reverse complement strand
GGGTCACGCTGCTCGGGCGGTCGTCGGCCAGCAGCAGCGGGCGGGCCTCGCTGCGCATGAACAAACGGCACAGGTCGGTCTCGGTGGCATGCACCAGCACCACGTCGGCATGCGGCGCGGCATCGGCAGCGGCATGCAGGAAGTTGGCGGTGCTGCCGTGCGCGTCCACATAGCGGATCGGCAGGCCGCGCGCGGCCAGGTACGACACCTGGTGCGACAGCGCCTCGACGCAGCCGGTCAGGCCGACGGCCGTCAGCTCGGCCGGGGCCGGCGCGCGGTCGGAGGCGTCGATCACCAGCACATGCGCGCCCAGCTCGCCGAAGGCGGTGCACAGGCGCTCCAGCATCACGCCGCCGAACGCCATGTTCGGGTTGGCCACCACCGGCACGAAACGCACGCGCGTCTGGCCGAACAGCTGGCGCAGGCCGTGGGCCTGGTCTTGCGGGAACGAGGAGTCGTAGGCGTCGTGCATGGGGCGCTGAGGACGAGTCGAGGGGGCTGTTCTTGTGGGATCGGGCGAGCGATCAGGCGTGCAGCGATCCGCGGGTGCGCAGCGCCGGCTGGCGCGCCGTGAAGATCAGGTTCACGTCGTCGGCATCCATGCGGTAGGCGGTGCCGGTGTTGGCGCGCAGCGCGCGATGCACCAGCGCGTGGGCCGACAGGCGGTGCCAGTCTTCGGGGACGCGCTGGCCGTTGGCGACGCCGACCACCTTCAGCTTGTGGCGGATCAGCGCGTCGAGCGCCGGGGCCAGCTTGACGGCTTCGTCGAGCTTGGACAGCACGATGCCCTTGCAGGCGGCGGCGCGGTACGAAACCATCACGTCCTCGATGGTCTCGCCCTGCGCGGCGGCGTTGACGACCAGCAGCTTCTGGATCGAGCGGTGGGCCAGCATGTCGAGCAGTTCGCGGGTGCGGCTGTCGCGCTGCGCCATGCCGGCGGTGTCGATCAGCACCATCTTCTTGGCCGCCAGCAGTTCCAGCAGGTCTTCGAGCGAGGCGCGGTCGTGGGCGGTGTGCACCGGCACGCCGAGGATGCGGCCATAGGCGCGCAGTTGTTCGTGGGCGCCTACGCGGTAGGCGTCGAGCGTGATCAGGCCGAGGTTGGCGGCGCCGTGCTTGGTGGCGAAGGCGGCGGCGATCTTGGCGGCGCTGGTCGTCTTGCCGACGCCGGTGGAGCCGATCAGCGCGTAGACGCCGCCCTGGTCTTCGAGCGCGGCGTCGTTCTCGCCGGTGATCAGGTTGCGCTCGAGGATGTTGGCGGCCCACGAGGTCTCGTCGCTGACGTCGTTCGGCAGGCTCTCGGCCAGCTTGCGGATCAGCGCCGGCGAGAAGCCGCTGTCGAGCAGCTTCTGGATCAGCATCGCCTGGGCGGGCTGGCGCTGCAGCTTCTCCATGAAGGCCAGGGCACCGAAGCGCTCCTCGATCAGGCCCTTCATCGAGCGCAGCTCGTTCATCATGTCCTGCTGGTCGCGGCGGGCCGAGGCGTTGACGGTGGAGCGTGCATCGGCGAGCGAGACGACCGGTGCGGCGGGCACCGGGGCGGGCGTGTGTTGCTGGGCATGGGCCTGGGCACGTGCATCGGCCAAGGCCTGCGCGTGGGCCTGAGCCTGCGCTTGAGCGGCGGCGGCCTGCTGTTGCTGCACGCGGATTTCTTCGCGCAGCACCGGCGGCTCGCGCAGCGTGGCGCTGCGGCCGCCGACGGCCTGCATCGGCGCGTGCTGCACCGGCGCCGGGTGCATCGCCTGCCGTTCGGCCAGGCGCTGCTCGAGCGCGGTCGGCAGCGGCAGCTCGTCGTCGGGCATGAAGCTGGGTTCGTTGTCGCGGCCGTGCTGTTGCTGCATGGCGGCCTGGCGGCGCTTGAGCATGCGCTCACGCACGTAATCCTGGAACGACAGCGTGCTCATCGACAGGCGGGCGACGTCGTCGGTGACTTCCATCGCCGGGGCGGGGGCCGGTTGCGGGGCCGGTGCGGGGCGAGCGGGCTGGGCGCGCGGTGCGGCGGCGCGCTT
>NZ_JBFUFP010000991.1:0-2011 GCF_056403375.1 Rhizobacter sp. P2_H2 | reverse complement strand
GTTCGGTCACCGTGCACGACGACGGCCGTGGCATTCCGTTCGGCCTGCATCCCGAAGAGCAGGTGCCGGTGGTCGAGATCGTCTACACCCGGCTGCACGCCGGCGGCAAGTTCGACAAGGGCTCCGGCGGCGCCTACAGCTTCTCGGGCGGSCTGCAYGGCGTGGGCGTCAGCGTGACGAACGCGCTGGYCAAGCGACTGGAGGTCACGGTGTACCGCGAGGGCCAGGTGGCGCAGCTGGCGTTCTCGGGCGGCGACGTGATCGAGCCGCTGGCGATCCGCAAGGGCGTGTACGCGGCCTCGTCGGGTGACCGCAAGACCGGCACCACGGTGCGCGCCTGGCCGGACCCGAAGTACTTCGAGAGCGTCGATTTCCCGAAGGCCGAGCTCACGCACCTGCTGCGCAGCAAGGCGGTGCTGATGCCGGGCGTCATCGTCTCGCTGACGATCGAGAAGAGCGGCGAGGTGCTGACCTGGACCTACAAGGGCGGCCTGCGCGACTACCTGATGCAGGCGCTGGCGGCCGACCCGGTGATCCCGTTGTTCGAGGGCGAGCGCTACGCCGATTCACGCGAGACCGAGAACTTCGCCGAGGGCGAGGGCGCCGCCTGGTGCGTGGCCTTCACCGAGGAAGGCTCGCCGATGCGCGAGAGCTACGTGAACCTGATCCCCACGGTGAACGGCGGCACGCATGAATCCGGCCTGAAGGACGGCCTGTTCGGCGCGGTGAAGGGCTTCATCGACCTGCACAGCCTGCTGCCCAAGGGCGTGAAGCTGATGCCCGAAGACGTGTTCTCGCGCGCCAGCTTCGTGCTGTCGGCCAAGGTGCTGGACCCGCAGTTCCAGGGCCAGATCAAGGAGCGGCTGAACAGCCGCGATGCGCTGCGGCTGGTCTCCACCTACGTGAAGCCGGCGCTGGAGCTGTGGCTGAACCAGCATGTGGAGCTGGGCCGCAAGCTGGCCGACCTGGTGATCAAGCAGGCGCAGACGCGCCARCGCGCGAGCCAGAAGGTCGAGAAGCGCAAGGGCTCGGGCGTGGCGGTGCTGCCCGGCAAGCTGACCGATTGCGAAAGCCGCGACCTGGCGCTGAACGAGCTGTTCCTGGTCGAGGGCGACTCGGCCGGCGGCAGCGCGAAGATGGGCCGCAACAAGGAGACGCAGGCGGTGCTGCCGCTGCGCGGCAAGGTGCTGAATGCGTGGGAGGTCGAGCGCGACCGGCTGTTCGCGAACAACGAGATCCACGACATCGCGGTGGCGATCGGCGTCGACCCGCACAGTGCCACCGACGAGCCGGACCTGTCGGGGCTGCGCTACGGCAAGATCTGCATCCTGAGCGATGCGGACGTCGACGGCTCGCACATCCAGGTGCTGCTGCTGACGCTGTTCTTCCGGCACTTCCCGAAGCTGATCGAGCGCGGCAACGTCTACATCGCGAAGCCGCCGCTGTTCCGCGTCGATGCGCCGGCGCGCGGCAAGAAGCCCGCGGCCAAGCTCTATGTGCTGGACGAAGGCGAGCTGGCGGCCACGCTGGACAAGCTGCGCAAGGAAGGCGCGCGCGACAACAGCTGGAGCATCGGCCGCTTCAAGGGCCTGGGCGAGATGAACGCCGAGCAGCTGTGGGACACCACGCTGAACCCCGACACGCGCCGCCTGCTGCAGGTGGCCTTCGGCGCGCTCGATTTCACCGCCACCACCGAGTCGCTGACCAAGCTGATGGGCAAGGGCGAGGCGCAGGCCCGCCGCGAGCTGATGGAACTSCGCGGCGACGACGTCGAGGTGGATGTCTGAGATGAAGACCGCGCTGGCGGCTGCTRCACTCGCCGTGCCCGCGCTCGCGCATGCCGAGCTGTGGGGCTACGTCGACGGCAGCGGCACCGCGCACCTCGCGCCGACGCAGGTCGATTCGCGCTACCACCTGGTGCTGGGCGATGCGGCACAGCTGCGCGTGCCCGGCAAGACCGATGGCGCGGGCGGCCTGCTCACGTGGCTGGAGTTCGCGCCCGAAGTGAAGT
>NZ_JBFUFP010000990.1:0-2018 GCF_056403375.1 Rhizobacter sp. P2_H2 | reverse complement strand
ACATCTACCCCGCGCTCGAGAAGGGCACGATCGACGCCGCCGAATGGGTCGGCCCGTACGACGACCAGAAGCTCGGCTTCAACAAGGTCGCGCCGCACTACTACTACCCCGGCTGGTGGGAAGGCGGCCCGCAGGTCGACCTGTTCATCAACACCAAGGCCTACGATGCGCTGACGCCGGAGTACAAGGCCATCGTCGAAGCCGCGTCGTCGCACGCGCACGTCGACATGCAGGCCAAATACGACGCCCGCAACCCGGGTGCGCTGAAGCAGCTGGTCGGCGCCGGCACCAAGCTGCACCGCTTCCCGAAGGACGTGATGGAAGCCTGCTTCAAGGTGTCGATGGACTACTACAGCGAGCTGTCGGGCAAGAACCCGGCCTGGAAGAAGGTCTACGAGGACTACACCAAGTTCCGCGCCGACCAGGTGCTGTGGTTCCGCTTCGCCGAAGCCGCGTTCGACGACTTCATGCAGGCGCAGAAACTTTAAATGCGGAGCCGGCCGGCATAGCCGGTCATCTCCAGGTAGCCGAGTCCGAGCCTGCGGCCGGACTCGTCCATCAGCTCGCTGAGCCCCTCCCAGTAGAAGCCGCCGGTGCTGGCGCGGCTGTCGAGTTCCTGCGCATCGAACAGCGCGCGAACCCGGTAGCGGCCCGCCGGCGTCTCGACCGCCCATTCGACCGGGTAGCTCGCACGCGACAACAGGCTGCTCCAGCGGCGGCCCGGCACGAAGCGCACTTCGCCGGGCCCGAAATTGCGCACCTCGCCCCCCGGCGCGCGGAAGCTGCCGCCGGCGTAGTACGGCGTGCCGTCGGCGCGCCGCTGCCGCACCGCCATCAGCGCGCTGCCGTCGTCCAGGTTCATGCCGATCCAGTCCCAGCCGACCGCGTCGTCGGGCAGCGCGTGGTCGCTCCATTCATGGTCGAACCAGGCGCGGCCCTGCACCGCGCGTGCACGGCCGTCCAGCGTCAGCGTGCCGCTGGTGCGCAGCTGGGGCTGGCTGTAGTACCGGCTCGCCTCGTGCGGCTTCGGCCCCTTGCGCGACCAGCCCGCCTCGCCCTGCAGCAGCACCGGCTGCGTGGCCTCGAACGACAGCTCGAACGCGAAGCCGCCGCTGTCGCTCGCGACGCGGGTCGTGTAGCGGCTCGCGCCGGCGCTGCCCTCGCGGCGCAGGAACCAGTCGCGCAGCAGCACGCGGGTGTCGCCCTCGGCACTGTCGGCGATGCCGAAGCCGGCGCGCGCGATGCGCTGGTCGTGGCGTTGCCGCCTGCCGGCCACGTCGCCGAGCACCGCGTGCGCGAACACCAGCTGCTGCGCGCCGAAGCGGCTCGGCGACGCGGCCAGCCCGGTGGCCGAGCGGAAGAACGTGACCTGGAAGCCGAGGGGCGCTGCGTCGGCCTGCGCCTGCAGCCAGCCGGTGACGTACCACCACTCGGTGCGCGTCGCGGGATGCGCGCCGAAATCGGCCGGGAAGACGAGGGGGCGGGGATGCACCGTGGTGAGCGGCGATTCCGTTGACGACACTGCAGACGAAACCGTGGCCGGCGCGGCCCCGCAGGCCGCCGCGGCGATGAAAAGGCGTCTTTGCATGGGGCGCCAGCATCGCATGGATGCGCCCGCCGGCTGAACGACAATGGCCCGCAGCCCATGACCGAATTTTCCATTCCCCCCGAGTTCGATTTCGGCCAGCAGTTCGACCGCGTGACGCTGACGCGGGCGATGGCACTCCAGCCCGAGCAGGCGCTGCTGGCGATGCAGATCGACGGCCTCGCGCTGCTCACGCGCATGCGCGGCAGCGGCGCCCACGTCTACGAGCAGCGCATCGAGCTGCCGGTCGACCGGCGGCTCGGGCTGCAGGTGCGCGGCGTCTGCTCGTGCCCGGTCGGGCTGAACTGCAAGCACGTGGCGGCGGCGCTGATGGCCTTCGAGGCGCTGGAGCTGCGCCGCCGCAAGAACCCCGAGCTCGCGCCGCCGCGCCGCCTCGACCCCGTCACCGCGCCGGTCGCGCGCGCCGCACCGG
>NZ_JBFUFP010000989.1:0-2026 GCF_056403375.1 Rhizobacter sp. P2_H2 | reverse complement strand
GGCCACCTGCACGTTCTGCTCGCGGATCGCGGCGACCACGTCGGGCGCGGTCAGGCCGCGCGCGGCGATCTTCTGCGGGTCGAGCCAGATGCGCATCGAGTAGTCGCCGGCGCCGAACACCTGCACCTGGCCCATGCCGGCCACGCGGGCCAGCCGGTCCTTGATGTTGAGCACCGCGTAGTTGCGCAGGTAGACCTCGTCGTAGCGCGAGTTCGGCGAGAGCAAGTGCACCACCATCGTGATGTTGGGCGAGCTCTTGACGGTGGTCACGCCGATCTGCCGCACCTCTTCAGGCAGGCGCGCCAGGGCCCGCTGCACGCGGTTCTGCACCTGCGTTTCAGCCTGCTCGACGTTGGTGCCGACCTTGAAGGTCACGGTCAGGTTCATGCCGCCGTCGCCGGTGGCCTGCGAGGCCATGTACAGCATGTTCTCGGTGCCGTTGATGGCCTCTTCGAGCGGGGCTGCCACGGTCTGGGCGATCACCGTCGGGTTGGCGCCGGGGAAGCGCGCGCTGACGACGACCGACGGCGGCACGACCTCGGGGTATTCCGAGATCGGCAGCCGGAAGATCGCGATCAACCCGGCCAGGAACAACAGGATGGACAACACGGCCGCGAAGATCGGCCTGTCCACGAAGAATTTTGAGAATCGCATGGGGTCTCTCGATGTTTCTTGCTGGCGAGCCGTTTACTGGCGAGCCGGCGCGCTGGCCGCCGCGTCGGCATTCATCGCCACGACTTCGGGGGCCACCGGTGAACCGGGGCGCACGCGCTGCAGGCCGTTGACGACGATGCGCTCGCCCGGCTTCAGCCCGGCACGCGCGACGCGCAGCCCGTCGACCAGCGGGCCGAGTTGCACGACGCGGTACTCGGCCTTGTTCTCGGCGTTGATGACGTAGACGTACTTGCGGTTCTGGTCGGTACCGATCGCGGTGTCGTTGATCAGCAGCGCGGCCGGTGCGCCGATGTCGGCGCCGACCTGCACCCGTGCGAACAGGCCCGGGATCAGCGCGCCGTCCTTGTTCTCGAGCACCGCGCGCATGCGCACCGTGCCGGAGGCCGGGTCGACGCGGTTGTCGATGAAGTCGAGCCGGCCTTCGTGCGGGAAACCGCTCTCGTTGGTGAGGCCGGTGCGCACCTTGACGCCCTTGCCGCCTTCGCGCGCGGCGCCGCCGATGCTCAGGAAGGTGGATTCATCGCCGTCGAAGCTCACGTAGACCGGGCTGATCGAGACCAGCGAGGTCAGCACGACGCTGCTGTCGACCAGGTTGCCCACCGTGACCTCGGCCTTGCCGATGCGGCCGGCGAACGGCGCACGCACGACCGCGTATTCGAGGTTCAGCTTGGCGACCGCGAGCGCGGCCTGGTCGGCCTGCGCGCCGGCTTCGAGCTGGCGGGCGCTGGCGGCGCGCTCATCGAAATCGCGCTGGGCGATCGCGTTGTCGGCCATCAGGCGCTTCGAGCGTTCGAGTTCGGTGCGGCCGAGATCGGCCTTGGCCTTGGAGCTGGCGACCGCGGCCTCCAGCTTGGCCACCTCGGCCTGGTAGCTGCGCGGGTCGATCTGGAACAGCACGTCGCCCTTCTTGACCAGCGCGCCGGGCTTGAACTGCACCGCGTCGATCGTGCCGGGCACGCGGGCGCGGATCTGCGCCGACTCGATCGCTTCGATGCGGCCGGAGAAATCCTGCTGCTCGACGACGTTGCGCGAGACGACGACGGCGACGCTGACCGGCGGGGCCGGCGGCGGCCCGCCGGCGGGCGTGGCGGCCATCGCTTCGCCGCCGCGCGAGCAACCGGCCAGCGACAGCAGGGCAGCCGACACGAGCGTCAGCGCGACAGTCGAGAACATCAGAGGGGTGGGACGAAGGGTCATGGGGGTCATCCTGGACAGCGGAGCACAGGGCCCCAGCCGAAATAGAGAGACAAATGGAAATAGTCGACAGTCACGGGAAATACCCCATGCTGCGTTGCACCATCAAATGTATTGGTCTGTGAATCAGTTATAAAGTAGCGTTTTGCGGAATGAC
>NZ_JBFUFP010000988.1:0-2026 GCF_056403375.1 Rhizobacter sp. P2_H2 | reverse complement strand
CTGGCTGCCCAGCGCCCGCACGCTGTGGCGCAACTCGCCGGCCGTGACGGCCTCGCAGCGGCAGACGACCGCGTCGTCGGGCAAGGCCGCCGCGTGCGCATGCGGCCACGGGAAGGCCTGCGCCAGCCCCGCGCGGAAGCCGTCCATCGTCGCCAGCGTGCGCTGCAGGCCGGCCTGCTCGGCCGCGAAGCGCGTGCGCCCGCCTTCGTGCCCCAGGTCGTGCAGCGCGGCCAGCGCCGCCAGGCGGCCGGCCGCCTCGGCCCCATCGGCGCCGAGCAGGCGCGCGCCGTCGCCGGCCAGGTACACGCCGCGCGTGCTGCTGCGCCCGCAGTCGTCGATGCGCGGCAGCCACTGCCGGCTCACCGGCTCGAACTCGAACTCGCAGCGCGCCAGGTCGGCCAGCTGCGTCTCGGCACGCAGGTGCCAGCCGAGGCCGACCGCATCGGCCTCGAAGCGGCGCTCGATGCCCCGCGCATCGCGCACCACGACACCCGACACGCCGTCGCCGGCCGAGCCGTCGATGCGCAGCGGCTGCACGCCGTTCAGCACCGCGACGCCGGCCCGCCGCAGCGCGGCCTGCAGCGCGATGCCGCGCAGCAGCAGCCGCGGGCGCCGCAGCAGCCCGCGCAGCGCCGCCCAGCCCGGCAACGCGGGGGCGGTGTCCAGCACCGCCTCGACGCGCGCGCCGGCCTTCAGGTACTGCGCGGCAACCAGGTACAGCAACGGCCCGCTGCCGATGAACACCACGCGCGAGCCGATCGCACAGGCCTGCGCCTTCAGCGCGATCTGCGCCGCACCCAGGCTGTAGCAGCCGGCACGCTGCCAGCCCGGCACCGGCATCAACCGGTCGGTGGCGCCGGCGCAGACGATCAGCGCATCGAAGGCCAGCGTCTGCGTGCGCCCGCTCGGCGCGTGCACGGTGTGCAACTGGCCGGCCGTCAGGTTCCAGGCCAGCGTTTCGCTGCGGTGCTCGATCTGCCCGTGCAGCGCGTCGAAGTCGCGGTGCAGCGAGTGCGCCTTCGCGGCCTCGCTGCCATACAGCGTCGCGTGGCTGCGCCGGAAGCCTTCCGGTTGGCGGCGGTAGATCTGGCCGCCGTCGCGCCGCCCTTCATCGATGACGATCGGACGCAGCCCGGCCTGCACCAGCGCCTGCGCGGCACGCACCCCTGCCGGCCCGGTGCCGACGACCACCATGCGCGGCGTCATTGCGGCGCCTCGCCACGCCGGCGTTGCGCCAGCTCCGGCGTCAGCGGCCACAGCGACACCGGCGGCGCGGTGCGCACGCTCATGCCGTCGAGCGCCGCCGTCGAGCAGGCGCGCAGGCGCCGGCCGGCATCGTCCCAGACCCAGCAGTCCTGGCAGGCGCCCATCAGGCAGAAGCCGGCGCGCGCACCATCGCCGAACTCGGACTGGCGCAGCTGCCGGCCGTGCATCAGCAGCGCCACCAGCAGCGTGTCGCCTTCGAGCGCGGTGGCGGGCTGGCCGTCGATGCGCAGCTGGATGGAAGGCCGCGCGGTTTCGGCCAGGCGCACGAAGCGCCCACTGCGGCCGGGCGTGGGCTGCTTCATGAGGGGTCCACCAGGATCAGGGGTTGGTCGGGAACAGCCGTTCGATCGGGTAGTGCGTCTTGATGAACGGCGACTTGATCACGATGAAGCTGAAGTACTTCTCGATGCCGATGTTGCGCTCCAGCAGGTCCTCGATCAGCGCCTGGTAGTGGTTGACGCCGCGCGTCGTGAACTTCAGCAGGTAGTCGTAGCCGCCGCTCACCAGGTGGCACTCGAGGATCTCGTCGACCCCGCGGATCGCGGCCTCGAAGCGCACGAAGTCCTCGCGGTGATGGTCCGACAGCGTGACCTCGGTGAACACCGTCAGCGTGTCGCCCAGCTTCTCCAGTCGCAGCTGCGCGCCGTAGCCCGCGATGTAGCCGGCCTGCTCGAGCCGCTTCACGCGGATCAGGCAGGGGCTGGGCGACAGGCCGACGGCCTCGGCCAGGTCGACGTTGGTGATGCGCCCGTTCTTCTGC
>NZ_JBFUFP010000987.1:0-2027 GCF_056403375.1 Rhizobacter sp. P2_H2 | reverse complement strand
GGTCTTGCCCATGAAGATGTAGACCGCGCAGCGCGGGTCGCCGGCGCCCGAGATCCACCACTTGCGGCCGTTGATCACGTACTCGTCGCCGTCGCGGCGGATGCTCGATTCGATGTTGGTCGCGTCCGACGAGGCCACATCGGGCTCGGTCATCGCGAACGCGCTGCGGATCTTGCCGTCGAGCAGCGGCTCGAGCCAGCGCTTCTTGTGCTCGGCCGTGCCGTAGCGCACGATGGTCTCCATGTTGCCGGTGTCCGGCGCCGAGCAGTTGAACACCTCGCTGGCCCAGGGCACGCGGCCCATCAGCTCGGCCAGCGGCGCGTACTCCTGGTTGGTGAGGCCGGCGCCGAGCTCGCTCTCGGGCAGGAACAGGTTCCACAGGCCTTGCGCGCGCGCCTTGGTCTTCAGTCCCTCGATCAGCTGCAGCGGCGTCCAGCGCTTGCCGGCGTGCGTGTTGGCCTCGATCTCGGCGTTGAAGGCGGCCTCGGCCGGGAAGACGTGCTCGTCCATGAAGCGGGCCACGCGGGCCTGCAGTTCCTGGGTGCGCGGGGAGTAGCTGAAGTCCATGAGGAAGTCTCCGGGAGGTGCTCGGTTGCCGTGTCAGGTGCCTTGTTGCGCAATGCGCCAGCCCATCTCGGCCAGCGGCCGCGCGCCGGCAGCGGCCTGGCGCGCCTGCGCGCTCGAGGCGGTGCCGTCCTCGACCCGCTTCGCGATGCCTTGCAGGATGCCGGCCATGCGGAACAGGTTGTAGGCCATGTAGAAGTTCCAGTCGGCCATCACCGCCTGCGGATCGGCGCGGCCGGTGCGTTCGCAGTAGCGGCGCACGTAGTCGGCCTCGCCCGGGATGCCGAGCGCGGCCAGGTCGAGCCCGCCGATGCCGCGGAACGCGCCGGGCGGGATGTGCCACGACATGCAGTGGTAGCTGAAGTCGGCCAGCGGGTGGCCGAGCGTCGAGAGCTCCCAGTCGAGCACCGCCAGCACGCGCGGCTCGCTCGGGTGGAAGACCAGGTTGTCGAGCCGGAAATCACCGTGCACCACCGACACCTGCGATTCGTCGCGCGCGCTGGCCGGCATGTGGGCCGGCAGCCACTGCATCAACGCGTCCATCGCGTCGATCGGCTGCGTGATCGAGGCCTGGTACTGCTTGCCCCAGCGCGCGATCTGGCGCTCGAAGTAGTTGCCCGGCTTGCCGTAGTCGGCCAGGCCCGCGGCGGCGACATCCACCTGGTGGAGTGCTGCGATCACGCGGTTCATCTCGTCGTACAGGCGGCTGCGCTCGGCGGGTTCGAAGCCGGGCAGCGACTGCTCCCACAGCACGCGGCCCTGGATGAACTCCATCAGGTAGAACGCGCGGCCGATCACCGATTCGTCCTCGCACAGCAGCAGCATCTCGGGCACCGGCACGGCGCTGCCGTGCAGCGCGCGCATCACGCGGAACTCGCGCTCGATCGCATGTGCCGACGGCAGCAGCTTCGCGGCGGGGCCGGGCTTGGTGCGCATCACGTACGAGCGCGACGGCGTCACGAGCTTGTAGGTCGGGTTCGACTGCCCGCCTTTGAACTGCTCGACCTGCAGCGGCCCGGCGAAGCCCGGCAGCGCGGCCTGCAGGTGGGCCTGCAGCGCGGCGATGTCGAACGCATGCGATTCGGCGACGGGTTTGGTTCCGGTGTAGGCGTCCATGCGGTCCTGTCAACGTTCGCGCGTCAGCGCTCGATTCTCAGCGTTCCGAAATCGCGAGCAGCTTGTCCTTCGACAGCACCACCAGCCGCGTCGGCTCGATGCGCACCGCGCCGTCGCGCTCGAAGCCCTTCAGTTCCTGGTTCACGCGCTGGCGCGACGCGCCGAGCAGCTGCGCCAGGTCTTCCTGCGCGAGCTGCAGCCCGATGCGGATCTCCTGGCCCTGCTCGATGCCATAGCTGCGCGACAGCAGCAGGATCTGCTTGGCCAGCCGTGCCGCGAGCGGCATCGTGTTGAGGTCTTCCACCACGTCGAACATCAGGCGCAGCCGGCGGCAGTTCAGCTTCAGC
>NZ_JBFUFP010000986.1:0-2028 GCF_056403375.1 Rhizobacter sp. P2_H2 | reverse complement strand
GCATGCGGACCTCAGCTCTTGCCGCCGGCAGCCGACTTGTTGCGCTCGATCAGCTTGGCGATCAGGCCGTCGATGCCGCCGGCACCGATCTCCTGCGCGAAGCTGTTGCGGTAGTTCTCGACCAGCCAGACACCAAGCACGTTGACGTCGTAGATCTTCCAGCCGTCTGCTGCCTTCTCAAGGCGGTAGTCGAGCTGGATCGGGTCGCCCTTGCCGCGGATCTCGGTGCGCACGATCACCTCGGTGTCTTCGGGCGACGAACGCATCGGCTTCAGCTGCACGGTCTGGTCGCGCACCTGCGCGAGCGCACCGGAATACGTGCGCACCAGCAGCGTCTTGAACTCGTCCTGCAGCTTCTTCTGCTGCTCGGGCGTGGCCTGGCGCCAGTAGCGGCCGACCGCCGAGGCCGTCATGCGCTGGAAGTTGACGTGCGGCATCACCTTGGCCTCGACCAGCGCCGACACCTTCTGTACGTCACCGGCCTGGATCGACTTGTCGGCCTTGGCCGCATCGAGCACCTCGGAGGACACCTGCTTCACGAGCTGGTCGGGCGCCTGCTGCGCGAACGCAGCGGCACTGGCCACGGCGATCGTGGCGGCGGAGATCCATCTGACGAATTGTGGGATGAGCATCTGTGGTTCCTTTCTGGGAAGAGCCTCGCAGCTTGGAGCGGGCACGGTATCTGGAGTTCGCTGCGTCTGCGCTGCGGCCCGGCACATGACCTCAACGGCCGCAGGTCTCTGCCGGTTGGCCGCCGGATCGTTTCCGGCAGGTGAAGTTCATGGTTTCGGCGCCGACGCGGGCGCTGCCGCCGGGGCCGGKGCCGCGGCAGGGGCCGACGCCGGTGCCTCGTCCTGGTCGTAGCGTTCGTCCTTCGACTCCGGCACCTCGCCGTCGTAGACGAGGCTGCGCCGGCGCTGCAGGTAGGCATCGCGGATGAAGGTGTACTTGTCGAGCGCGATGTCGTCGAGCATGCCGGTTGCGCCGAGCAGCGCGGCGCGCTCGTTGACGAAGCCGACACCGACCACCGCATAGCGCGCCAGGCTGTCGTTGAAGGCCAGCGCCGGCGACACCGAGCGGTCGACCGGCAGCGCGAACGAATCCCGCAGCGTCGACGGCCCGAAGAACGGCCACACCACGTACGGCCCTGAACCCATGCCCCACCGCCCCAGTGTCTGCCCGAGGTCTTCGTTGTGCCGGTCCAGGCCCATCTCGGTGGCGACATCGAAGAAGCCGCCAAGGCCGAAGATCGTGTTGGTGGTCACGCGCATCACGTCCTGCATGCCGTCGTTGACCTTGCCCTGCAGCACGTTGTTGAACGCCGACCACAGGTCCGACACGTTGCCGAAGATGTTGCTGATGCCGCGGCGCGTCGGTTGCGGCACGACATCGCGGTAGGTGGTGGCGACCGGCTTCAGCACCGCGGTGTCGAGCGCGTCGTTGAAGTTGTAGACCTTGCGGTTCCAGCTCTCCCACGGGTCGACGCGCTGCACCGGCCTGCCGTCGGGCCCGGGCGCGGTCGTCGCGCAGCCGGTGAGCAGCGCGAGCCACGCCAGCGCGAGGCCGGCAAAAGCCAGGCGCAGGGCCGGGCGCAGGTTCACTTCTTCGCTCCGCTGGCGGGTGCCGCCGCAGCCGCAGGGGCGCCGGAATCGGCCGCCTTGCTGTACAGGAACTGGCTGATCAGGTTCTCGAGCACCACCGCCGACTGGGTCTGGCTGATCACGTCGCCGGCCGCCAGGTTCTTCTCCTCGGCACCCGCCTCCAGCCCGATGTACTGCTCGCCGAGCAGGCCGGACGTGAGGATCTTCGCCGAGCTGTCCTTCGGGAACGCGAACTTCTTCTGCAGCTGCAGCACGACGCGCGCCTGGTAGCTCTTGTCGTCGAAGCCGATCGACTCGACGCGGCCGACCACCACGCCGGCGCTCTTGACGGCCGCGCGCGGCTTCAGTCCGCCGATGTTGTCGAACTTGGTGATCACCTGGTAGGTCTCGTCGAAGTTCAGGCTCAGCAGGTTGCCGGCCTTCAACG
>NZ_JBFUFP010000985.1:0-2035 GCF_056403375.1 Rhizobacter sp. P2_H2 | reverse complement strand
GGTTGCCGATCATGAGCGCTCGACCGGCCCGTGGGAGATCGAGTGGATCGTGCTGCCCGAGTCGTTCTGCCTGATGGCGGGGGCGCTCAAGCAGGCGCGTTTCGTGCTCGAAGGGCTGGAAGTCGACGCCAACGCGATGCGCCGAAACATCGACATGACCCACGGCCTGGTCATGAGCGAGGCGGTCATGATGGGTCTCGGGCCGTACATCGGGCGCGAGTACGCGCACGACCTCGTCTACGACATCTGCCGCGAAGCGGTCAAGCAACAGCGACCCCTGCTCGACCTGCTGGCCGAGCATCCGGAGATCAACAAGCATCTGGATCGCAACGCGCTCGCCGCGCTGTGCGACCCCGCCAATTACCTCGGCCAATCCGGAGTGATGGTCGACCGCGTCCTCGCCGCGCTGCGCTGACCCTCGCCCCATCATCCGGCGAGCGTCGACACGGCAGACTTCGCAGGAGGTGAGGTGCCCGGGTGATCGAGCCGACCGACACCRCCAGCCCACCCGCCTACGTTCGAGGCATCACGACCACTTCTCGATCTCGCTCAGGCTGCTGGCGAAGGCATCCAGCCGCTGGGCCTGTGGATGCTCGACGTAGTACATGTACTCGTAGATGGACGTCCGCTCCGCCACGTCGACAAGGCGGCCGCGTTCAGTCGTGTCGCAAAGCCTTTCGAGCTTGTGCAGATCGAAGGGTTCCTTGCCGCTCAATTCGGCCTGTGCCTTGGCGGCCTGGAGGCGCGCCGCACGATCCTCCGCCGCTCGTTGCTTGAGCTGCTTGTGAAAAGCCAGGGCGGCTTCGCCTTTGAGTTGAGTCATCTCCAGATCCTGTCACTTCAGTGTGCTGTGGGCTTGCAGCGCTTCCGACCACGACATGCCACGGTATTCCTGCAGCGCATCGCGAGCGTTCTCCTTGAGGGATGCGGGCATCCCTTGCGTCAATTGCTCGATGGTCTCGTCGTCGATCCTTTGGTCGCCGATGTCACCTGGCGACGAGTTCGCGGGATTCATGATCTCCGCGTACTTCTCCGGATCATGGATCGTCAGCTCGCCCGTCGCGACGGTCGCAACAGGAATTTTGGCGCCGGTCGCGGACGTGCCGTAAAGATGATAGGTGCCGAGCTGTGGCTTGGCCAAGAATTTGTCGATGACGTCGAGACGATTGCTGCGGATGGCGGAGAAACCGGCGCTGACCGCGGCGTAGGGGGGGCGCGGGTCGTCGCCGCCTGGCGGTCTTTGCAGGACGCCGAGGAGCGAACTTTGCAGCGGGGCATCGATGTCGCAGAGCTCGATCTTGCGGCCTGTTTCCTCGGCCAGCTTGATGTAGCTGGCGACTTCGTGCGCTCCGCCGAGCCGCTTGTCGACAAGCATGCTCGCCGGCTTTCCGCTCTCTGTCCTGCAGTCGGCCAGTTCTCGCTCCAAGCGGTCGGCAAGAACGCAGGACTCTGCGTGAACCTCGGACGAGGTCAGTTCGGGCTGGCCGGGCACCTTGCCCAGCCTCACCTTGAAGAGATCGGGATTGATGCATCCCCCCTCACTCTGCTTGATCGCGTCGGCAAGGACAGGCACGGCGGAGTTGGCCATCCGGGTCTTTCCAGAGGCTGTGTTGCCGCGCAAGGCGAACAGGGTCGGCTCGCGACCGGATCGTTCGATGGCTTCCGCGAAGACCGACGCCTTCTTGACAGAGTCGTCGATCAGCTTGTCATGCAACTGCCGGCGTTCGGGGCGCCAGTTGTTGGGATCGTCGAGAAATTTCCACCGCGCGGGGCCAAACGGCGGGAGTGCGCCGACCGTGAACATCTCGTCGGAAGTCCTGGCCGAAGCGCCGGTCCCGGAGCCGGGCAGGGCCGCCAGCTTCGGAGACGAGGTCTGGCGCAGCGGAGATGCCGCGCGTACCGGCGACATGTTCCTGCGTCCTGCGCTCTCAGGGGCTGCCTTCAATGCAGACGAGCCTTCCCGCGGTTGCGACATTGCCCTCGTCGGCGACGCAGTGCCCGACTGCGGCGTGGAGGTGGGTGGGCGCGATGGGAT
>NZ_JBFUFP010000984.1:0-2037 GCF_056403375.1 Rhizobacter sp. P2_H2 | reverse complement strand
GTGCCGCACTGACGATCGGCCCGATGATGTTGGTGGCCAGCCGCACGCGCTGCTGGCCCGTGGCGGTACCTTCGTTGCTGCGGTCGCCACGCATGTAGTTGACCGTCGCCTGCGCCTGTGCAGCCGTCTGCGCGGTGACCGATCCGGTCGTCAGCGCAGCCTTGTAATTGGTCGTCGCGTTCAGCGTCGTCCAATCGAAGCCGATGCCCGCAGGTCCGTCATTGGTGATGACGTTGCGCGAGTTCGCGGCAATGGCGGACAGCCGGGCACCAGCGGTCCAGGTGGGAGCTGTCGCGAACGCACCGTTGCTCAGGATCGGGAATCCTTCGACGTCGCCCGAGACCTTGGAGATGCTGAAGTTGGCCAGGTACTTGTAGCCGCCGGTCGTCAGCTGGCTGGACGAGACGGCCGGGGCCGCGTTCGACGACTCGAGCGCACTCTGGAACACCGAGCGCAGCGCTGCTTCCAGCTGATCCGGGTTGAACACCAGGAAGTAGTTGTCGGGCGTGCCGTCGCCGGTGGCCGTTGCCGCGCCGCTCGCGTCCTTCACGTCCCACTTGCTCGTCGCATCAGGAAGATCCGCGACGCCGTTGGTGTAGGTGACCTTGTAGCCGCCCCACTTCGCGGCGTACCACAGCGGGTCTTCCAGCGCGCCGCCGGTGTTGCCGGTGACGGTGTACGTCGCCATGCTGGCCGGCTGGTTCTTCTGGCAGTTGTTGCAACCGCCGGACGTGTTGACGTTGGGGTGCGCGGTGCCGTCGGTCCTGGTGACCGGCAGGTTGGTCGGGTCGGTGTAGTTGAAATTCAGGATACCGGAGTGGAAATGCACGCCGTCGCGGTTGGTGCCCGAGATCGTGTAGCCGAAGCCCTGCGGGTTGACGGTCGCGTCGGCGAAGGTGGAGGTGGTGACCTTCAGCGTCGTGCCGTTCAGGTCCCACTCCAGGATGCCCGAGGCGTCCTGGTCATAGTCGCCACCCTGTTGCGAGTCTTCCCACACCACCAGGTACTTGCCGTGCGTGGCCGTCTGGCTGACCACCCGAAAGTCGACCAGCGTGCCGTTGCCGGTGTCGCCGGCCGACTTGAACAGCTGGTACGACGGCTGGATGATCGCCTTCATGGGCGTCGTCCCGCCGGTCGTCACCGTGATGCGCGGAACCCCCGGTGCCAGCGCCACGCTGTAGGTGTTGACGTGGAAATTCGGATCGGCGCTGTTCGAGGTCAGCGGCAGCGTCGTCGTATTGCGGATCGGGTTGGTGTGCGCCCAGTAGGCGGCACCCGCCAGGCTGTACGAACCCTTGTAGGCCGGCGCCGTCGGGCACAGGCCCTCGACATCGGACAGGTTGGCCAGCGTCTTCGCCGTGCACGCCTTGTCGTCCACGCTGGCCGTGTGGCCGACGAAGCGCAAGGTGCCGGTCAGGTTTTCACCGGTGCCGACGGCATTCACGTAGCTGTTCAGCGAACCGGTGGCCCCGAGGTCGGCGAACGGTGCCTGCGTGTCGCGGTCGTAGGAGACGACGCTGGCGTTGAAGTTGATGATGTCGATCGGGCGGCACTGCGGCGCGCCATAGGTGGCATTGATCGTCGCGCCACGCGTGAACGGGTCCACCCAGGCCGGGTGCGGCAGGTTCATCGTGTCGCCCTTCGCATCGGCATTCGATCCGTAGTCCGACGCCGGCGCCAGGCCCTTCAGGTAGCGCAGYGCTTCGGTGAACATCTCGCCGATCGGGTTGCCCCAGCTCGCGCACTGGTCGTTCGTGAGCGCGGTCAGCTGGTACGTGCAGCTGCCGTCGGTGGTGTTGTTGTAGCTGCTGTCGCCATATTCATAGCCGAAGACGCGCAGCCTGTTGATCGTGCCAAYGATGCCGACCACGGACGTGTAGGTGCCGTCGGTCGTCGTGTTCACTTCAGGGACGAACGAGGTCACGTTGCGGCGCAGGATGCCGCCGGCGATGTTCCTCGAGAACGAGCCGGTGAGCAGGCCGAATTCGGCCTGGTTGCTCTCGCCGTACTCGTGCAGCAGGCCGATCGGCTTGTAGT
>NZ_JBFUFP010000983.1:0-2043 GCF_056403375.1 Rhizobacter sp. P2_H2 | reverse complement strand
GGCCCGTGGCCAGCGTCCAGCCGGGGCTGAACTGCCAGCGGTGCTGCACTTCGACCCCGGCGACGAACAAGCCGCCGCGCTGCCCGGTGGCCGCCCCATACACGGCCGGCCCGAACGCCCAGCCGGCGCCGGCGTTGAACAGCAGCGAGCCGCCCACCAGGCCCATGCGCTCGCCCTGCGGCAGCCGCACGCGCTCGTAGCCGAGCAGCGTGAAGGTCTGGATCGGTGCATCGGCGTCGCCGCGCCCGCCTTCATCGCTCGCCTCGGGTTCTGCCTGGGCCACGCCGGCTGCGAGCAGCGTGCCGGCCAGCACCGCGGCGCGTCGAAGCCGCCGGAGTCGTCGCGTCAAGCGAGCTCGCGCGCGAGCCAGGCCTCGGCCGTCTCGGCCGTCAGCCGGAACCCGGCCTCGACGCGCTTGCGGGCCACTTCCCGGCCCTCGGCATTGCGGGCCGCCAGCATCGCGTAGGGATCGTCGTCGTCCGGCACGATGTCGAGCGTCACGACGATTTCATGGGCGCCGTTCCCGATCCAGATCTTCTTGTGCAGCCGCGCCTGCAGTTGCTGCTCATGGCGGCGCCGCACCTCGTGGGCGGTCTTGACCAGGGTGTGGAAGGCCGGTGCATCCAGCGGCTTCGGGTTCTTCTTGTCGCGGCCCATGGTCCAGGGCCCGACCAGCGCCGGTTCGGCCTCGCCGCGCAGCGTCATCGAGACGGCCCAGCCGTCGTCGTCCTCGTTCTTGATCACCTGGGCAATCCAGGTCTCGTCTTCCCAGTGGCGCGCTTCCTGGATCAGCACGGTGTCGTCAGTGGTGTCGGTCATGAGCGTGGCGTGGATGAGTGAATGGATGAACCGGGCGCGTACTGTATAGGTGTACAGCTATTTCGTCGAGTGTTCTGCCGCCTGGTGGATCACCCAGCCTTGAAACACCCGCATCGCCTGCGTCGGCGTGCGCGACTTCAGCCGCGTGATCCAGTAGCGCCCGAGCGACACGCCCAGCGCGAACGGCTGCACCAGCCGCTCGGTGCGCAACTCCTCGCCGAACATCGCCGGCGGCAGCAGCGCGACGCCGATCCCCTGCGCCGCGGCAGCCGCCATCGCGATCGACGAATCGAACACCGGCCCGCGCAGCAGCGGCGGCTCGATGCCCGCGGCGGTACACCAGCGCGCCCACTCGTCGGCACGGTACGAGCGCAGCAGCGTCTCGTCCGCCAGCGCGGCCGGCGTGCGCAGCCGCCGCGCGATGGCCGGCGTGCACACCGGCGACAGCGGCGCCTCCAGCAGCGGCTCGGCTTCGGTGCCGTGCCAGGCGCCATCGCCGAAGCGGATCGCGCAGTCCAGCCCCTCGGCCGCGAGGTCGACCCGGTTGTTGTTCGTCAGCACGCGCAGGTCGATCGACGGGTGGTCGCGGCGGAAGGCCGCGAGCCGCGGCAGCAGCCAGCCGACCGCGAAGGTGCCGACCACCGCCACCGTCAGCACCTCGCGGCGCAGGCCGCCCTCGAACTGCTCCAGCACCAGCCGCATGCGCTCGAAGCTCTCGCTGAGCATCGGCAGCAGCGCGGCCCCCTCGTCCGTCAGCGCCAGCCCGCGCGGCAGGCGGCGGAACAGCGCCACGCCCAGCCGCTGCTCCAGGTTCTTCACCTGCGCGCTGACGGCGTTCTGCGTCACGCACAGCTCCAGCGCGGCGCGCGTGAAGCTCAGGTGGCGCGCCGACGCTTCGAAGGCGCGCATGGCATTCAGCGGAAGTTGCATGCCCCGGATTATCTGGGGGCTCGCCCCCGAAAGCAGTGTTTGAGCGAAGCCGGGGCGATGGCTATCGTGCACGCTCTCCGAACCGACAAGCCACGAGGATTTCCAGAATGCAAAGAAGACAGTTCAACAGCATGCTCGCGGGGTCGCTGGCCACCGCGATGCCGATCGCCTGCGCCGTGGTGCCCGCACACGCCACCCAGAAAAACTTGGAGCAGGCACCCGACCCCCGCTGGGCGGCGATCGAGGCCGAGTCCGGCGGCCGGCTCGGCATCGCGGTGCTCGACACCGCCACCG
>NZ_JBFUFP010000982.1:0-2045 GCF_056403375.1 Rhizobacter sp. P2_H2 | reverse complement strand
CTTCTTCGTGGAGTCGGCCCGCCAGGGCCGACCGCCGAGGCTGAGCCCCCAGCCCATCCCCTCACCCGCCGCGACGCGCCGCAGCGGAATCAGTCACGCTCCGGTGCAATCTCGGTGGCGTAGTCGACCAGTGCACCCAGGATGTCCTGGGCGCGTTCGTCCTCGGCCAGCGCTTCGGATTCCTGCAACGCATCAATGCGGTCGAAGAAGGCCTGCAGCGTCAGCGCCCCACCCGCCCCGTCGTGCAGCTTGTGCACCCGGTGCTCCAGCCACTGCGCCTGCTCGGCCTCGCTGAGCGTCTCCGGGAAATTGCGGGCCCGGTAACGGAAGAGGATCTCGGCCAGCCGCGGGTCCGCAAACGCCGGTCGCTTGTCGGCCAGCTGCTGCGGCGACAACCCGCGCAGCCGCTGCAGCGCCTTGCGATCTTCATTGCCGACGAAGCCRCCGTACAAATCCTCGTCGACGTCCGGCTTCGCACTCGGCGCCGGCCGCTCGAACACCGCCGGCCACATGCCGGCCAGCAGATGGCCCTGCTTCGCGGCCACCTCCGCATGCGCCAGCGCGCGCGGCACGTCGACGCCCCACTTCGCCGCCACCGCATCGCTCAGCGTCTTCAGATTGCCGATCACCATCGGTGACTTGTTGATGTGGATCGTCTTGATCGGCAGCCGCGCCACGCCCTCGGGCAGGTCGTCGGCCTTGCTGAACATGCGCAGCCGGATCGTCTCGACATCCAGCGTGAACAATTCCGCCGGGTCGCTCGCCAGGTCCCACACGATCACTTCATTCTTGTTGCTCGGGTGCGGCGCCAGCGGCCACACCAGCGCCATGCAGCCGCGCTCCACGCCGTACATGCCCGAGATGTGCAGGAACGGCCGCCCCACCCCCATCTCCTGGATCACCTCGTCCTTCCTGCGCAGCTTCAGTGCGAAATCCCACAGCCGCGGCTGGCGCGACTTGATCAGCTTCGCCAGCGCGATCGTCGCCCGCACGTCCGACAACGCATCGTGCGCCGCATCGTGCGCCAGGCCGTTCGCCGCCGTCAGGTGCTCCAGCTTGAACGACGGCCGGCCGTCCTCGTGCGTCGGCCAGGTGATGCCCTCCGGCCGCAGCGCCCAGGTCAGCCGCACCACGTCGAGCAGGTCCCAGCGCCCGCACTGGTTCTGCCACTCGCGCGCGTAAGGGTCGATCAGGTTGCGCCAGAACAGGTGGCGCGTCACCTCGTCGTCGAAACGGATCGTGTTGTAGCCCACGCCCACCGTGCCGGGCTGCGCCAGCTGCGCCTCGATCGCATCGGCGAACTCGTGCTCCGGCACGCCGCGCTCCAGGCAGGTCTGCGGAAGGATGCCGGTCAGCAGGCACGACTCCGGATCGGGCAAGTAGTCCGGCGTCGGCCGGCAGTACACCATCAGCTCGCCGCCCGCCACCTCGTTCAGCTCGGCRTCGGTGCGGATGSCGGCGAACTGCGMCGGCCGGTCCYGGCGCGGCACGMSGCCGAAGGTTTCGTAGTCGTGCCAGAGGAACGTGAAATCGGTCATGGCGCGCAATCTACCAGCACCGGCCAAAACCAGACGGATTGCGCGAACAGCACCGTATCCGCGCTTCATTTGCACCTTAAGGGTTCGTCACATGTATCCGATATTCCCGTTTGACTGGGTCCGGTTTGGAGCAGGTGCACGCACACCAGCCGACCCCGCAAACGAATACCACTCAAAGGACGCCCTTCATGGCCAGCATCATTCAGTTCCTGACGACCGCTCAGATCGCCGGCTTGTCGACGAAGTCCATTGCCGGGCTGACGACCGAGGACTGGGCCGCCTTCAACACGGCGCAGTTCCAGGCACTGACGACCAGCCAGGTCGCCGCGATCCCGTCGACCAACGTCTCCGCGATCGGCACCGCCGAACTCGCCGTGATGGAAACGCAGGACCTGCGCGCCCTCAGCTCGGCCACGCTGCGCGCCCTGAACTCCGACCAGCTGGGCGCCTTCGGCTCCGACCAGTTCGCCGCGCTGACCACCGCCCAGGTCGCCGCGCTGACCTGAC
>NZ_JBFUFP010000981.1:0-2045 GCF_056403375.1 Rhizobacter sp. P2_H2 | reverse complement strand
CTACCTTGCGAAGTACGGCGATGCGGACATCGCTGGCGTGGTCTACGTGGGCGGCGTCATCGAGCTGGACGCGGCGCAGATCCAGCCGCATCCCGAGGTTTATCGAGACATGAGTTCCCTGGACCTGCGCACTCGGCTCGATGCAGAACGCGCCTTTCTCACGCTGTGTTTCCATCGCCCGCCCGTGGATGAAGTCGTCCAACGCCTGCTGGCCAATGCTGCGCTGGCATCGTTCGACATGCAGCGTGTCGTGCACCGCATGACGGTCGATGCTGCGAAGGGGCTCCAGGGCGTTCGGAAGCCCATGCTCCAGATCTATGGCGAGTTGGACGCCCTGGTGCGGGCCGACGCCAGCGCCGGGCGTGCCCAGCAACTCAATCCATCGATCCGGACGCTCTTCTATCCCGACACGGGACACGCGCCATTTCTTGAATCGCCCCAGCGGTTCAACGATGACCTGGCAGGGTTCATCGCGAAGGCTCATCCCGCCGACCACTGAGTGGCTCGACGCTATCGAGCCCGCATCCTTGGCCGGAGGCGCACCGATGCAGACGCAACCCCGTCGAACTGCGGCGGGCCTTCGCAGGCGGCCCGGAGCCTGGCGCCGGCAGCATCCAACGCTTCGCCCATCATCGGGCGCTGCGACTCTTGTAGCCGCAAGTGACCGCGCTGCGCCAGGCGCCTCACGAGGGACTCATATCCATGGCGCATGACGATCTTCCTTCGGGCAAGGACCGGTCGACCGCTTCAGGCTGGTTGCGGTCGGTCAGAGCCTGTCGCCCGAGCGACCGCTCTGGCGGAGAGGAGACCTTCGTCGCGCAACGCGTTGGGTTCGTTCAGTCAAGCCCGAATGGACCGGGCTGCGTGCCGGTGCTGACCAAGCCGAACGGCCGCTCCTGCGAGCCGCGAAGCAGAGCTATCGACCCATTGCGGACCTTCGCATCGCCAGTCTCACGGGTGCATAGCGGTCACTCAGCGTCTGGCATGGCAGGCGCCCTGAGCCCAAAGTCGGAAAAGCGGCCAGTCGATGGAGGCGTGAGCCGCATTCCATCCCTACGAGGAACGTTTGACGATCAGAACGATGACGACCAGCGCGACCGCACCTGCATAGAACGCTACCTTGAGATAGCTGGGCGCGGAGGGCTCTGGACCAGGGAGATCGTTGTCGCCTAGCCAAACCGCCTGTTTCGCCGCGCCAGCGAACATGTGYGCCACAGCAGGGAAGAGTGCGAACGCAAAGGAAGGGACGACGTATGAGACGGCTCCAAGAATGACGGATGTTCCAAACACCCACACTGCGAAAGGAACGGAAGGGAATACTGAAGCAGCGGCGAACCCGATTGCTGGCACGAAGCCTAGAGCAAGTCCAACGAGCGCCGCCAGCAGGCATGCGCCGAGTCGGAAAGCGGCAGAAGGTGAGTCGTTCTCCACGTGAGTCCTTGCGTTTGGCACGAGAAGGTCGCCCCACCCGCCGGGCGAACTCTCGCCATGGATAGGTCAAGGCCGGAGGCTGAAGTATTGTGCGAGATCCTCGATGGACATTTCACCAACAGAGTAGCGATTGAGCGCGCCCGCATCAGTCTCTCCTTGCCACAGTCCAGTTTGGACCAGAGCAACTCTGAACTTCTCTGCCTCTTCTTCGGGTGTTGCTGCACGCGCCCCTCGACTCAGCGCCTCAGCCGTTGCCACAAGGCGGGACTGCACAAGCATCAGCTCAAGGTCGTCCGGCGTCATCGCTTTRCCTCGTTGATCTGGTCACTTCGGCATTCGCTGTGCGCTTCTGATCTGTTCATAAACAATCTTGGCGTTGTCGATCAGATCAAAGCGCGGGGACTGCTGTTGCGCTCCAGGCCAAGAAGGCGCTCCACCGAACATCGATCCGAACGGGCTTTGCGGGCCGAACGTAATCGATCCATTGCCACCGCGCCCCTCGGTCAAGGTGACGTCGGACAAGGTGTTCAGCGACAGCGATTTGATGGTGCGCGAAATGACTCCAGAGACGATCAGGACGCGATCCGAGGTCAGCGCGTAGTAGGTCTTCGACC
>NZ_JBFUFP010000980.1:0-2046 GCF_056403375.1 Rhizobacter sp. P2_H2 | reverse complement strand
GTGCGGCTCGACCACAACATGGGCAAGATCCACGACGTGGAGGTGGCCCGCTTCGAGCTGAAGTACTTCGATGCGACCGGCAAGGTGCTCGAACGCACCGAGCAGCTCGACGTGCCGGGCCGCACCTTCCGCAAGGAAGGCCTGGGCAAGGACGTCACCGACAAGTTCCTCGCCGGCCTGCCGGGCATCCAGAAGGAAGGCTGCGACGGCCTGATCACCAGCGCGCRCTGGGTGGTGCACAAGATGCCGGCGCACACCCGCACGGTGTGCCTGGAGTTCTTCGGCAACGCGAAGGATGCGGTGCCGTCGATCGTCGAGATCAAGGATTTCATGTTCGCCGAGCAGAAGAAGCCCGGCGGCGCGATCCTGGCCGGCCTGGAGCACCTGGACGACCGGTATCTCAAGGCCGTGGGCTACGCGACCAAGAGCAAGCGCGGCGGCCTGCCCAAGATGGTGCTGGTGGGCGACATCGCCGGCGACGATGCCGACGCGGTGGCGCGCGCCACCAGCGAGGTGGTGCGGCTGGCCAACGGCCGGGCCGGCGAGGGCTTCGTCGCGGTCAGCGCCGAGGCGCGCAAGAAGTTCTGGCTCGACCGCAAGCGCACCGCGGCGATCAGCCGCCACACCAACGCGTTCAAGGTGAACGAGGACGTGGTGATCCCGCTGCCGCGCATGGGCGAATACACCAACGGCATCGAGCGCATCAATATCGAGCTCTCGCTGCGCAACAAGCTGGCGCTGGTCGACGCGCTGGAAGACTTCTTCGTCGCCGGCCAGCTGCCGCTGGGCAAGAGCGACGACGCGAACCAGATCGCGTCGGCCGAGCTKCTCGAAGACCGCGTGCAGCAGGCGCTGGCGCTGCTGCGCGACGTGCGCGGGCTGTGGTCGCACTGGTTGTCGAACCTCGACCAGGTGCAGGCTGATCGGGGTGTGACCTTCTTCGACGACCTGCAGGACCACACGCTGCGCGCGTCGTGGAAGGCGCAGATCCGCACGCCGCTGCAGGGCATCTTCGCCGGGGCCACGCTGTCGCCGATCGTCGACGCCTGCCAGAAGATCCACGCGGACGTGCTGCGCGGCCGCGTGTGGGTGGCGCTGCACATGCATGCCGGCGACGGCAACGTGCACACCAACATCCCCGTCAACAGCGACAACTACGAGATGCTGCAGACGGCGCACGAGGCGGTGGCGCGCATCATGAAGCTCGCGCGCTCGCTCGACGGCGTGATCTCCGGCGAGCACGGCATCGGCATCACCAAGCTCGAGTTCCTGACCGATGACGAGCTGGCCGGCTTCACCGCCTACAAGCAGCGCGTCGACCCCGAGGGCCGCTTCAACAAGGGCAAGCTGCTGCGCGACGCGAGCTTCGGCGGGGTGCGCCTGAAGGCCGACCTGACCAACGCCTACACGCCGAGCTTCGGGCTGATGGGGCACGAGTCGCTGATCATGCAGCAGAGCGACATCGGCGAGATCGCCGCGTCGGTGAAGGATTGCCTGCGCTGCGGCAAGTGCAAGCCGGTGTGCGCGACGCACGTGCCGCGCGCCAACCTGCTGTACAGCCCGCGCAACAAGATCCTCGCGACCTCGCTGCTGGTCGAGGCCTTCCTGTACGAGGAGCAGACGCGCCGCGGTGTGTCGATCAAGCACTGGGAGGAGTTCGAGGACGTGGCCGACCACTGCACGGTGTGCCACAAGTGCCTGAGCCCGTGCCCGGTGAAGATCGACTTCGGCGACGTGTCGATGAACATGCGCAACCTGCTGCGCAAGATGGGCAAGAAGAGCTTCCGCCCCGGCAACAAGATGGCGATGATGATGCTCAACGCCACCAACCCGGAGACCATCAAGCTGCTGCGCGGCGCGATGGTCGACGTGGGCTTCAAGGCGCAGCGTGCGGCCAACAACCTGCTGCGCGGCCTCGCGAAGAAGCAGACCGCCGCGCCGCGCTCGACGGTGGGCACCGCGCCGCTCAAGGAGCAGGTGATCCACTTCATCAACAAGAAGCTGCCGGGCGGGCTGCCGAAGAAGACGGCGCGGGCGCTGCTGGAC
>NZ_JBFUFP010000979.1:0-2047 GCF_056403375.1 Rhizobacter sp. P2_H2 | reverse complement strand
GCCGTGCTGCGAGGCGCCGGTGGCCAGCAGCAGCTGCCCGGCCTGCAGCGAGCCGCGCGCGGTGTCGACGCGGTGGGCATGGCCCGAGCCCAGCCGCGTGAAGCGCGTCGCGGCGGTGCCGAGGTGGATCTGCGCGCCCTGGCGCTCGGCGGCGCTCGCCAGGCCGTGCGCGAAGCGGCCCATGTGCATCTGCGCACTCTTCTTCTGCAGCAGGCCGCCGACGAAGCGCTCGCTGCCGACCTCCTGCCGCACGCGCGCGGCGTCGATGAACTCGACATCGGGGTCGACCTCGCGCCGCATGCGCTCGGCGCTGCGCGCCAGGGCCTCGCAGTGCGCCGGCCGGGTCGCGAGCTTCAGCTTGCCGTTGCGCTCGAAATCGCAAGCGATGCCTTCGTCGCGCACGACGCGCTCGACGCTGTCGACCGCCGCGTCGAAGGCGTGGTACCAGGCGCAGGCCTGGGCCGTGCCGTGGCGGTCGGCCGCCACGCCGTAGTCGACCGCCAGGCCGTTGTTCACATGGCCGCCGTTGCGGCACGAGGCCTCGCTCGCGACCCGCTCGCCGGCCTCCAGCACGACCACGCTGGCGCCGCGCCGCGCCAGCGCGAGCGCCGCCGACAGGCCGGTGAAGCCGGCGCCGACGATGACCACGTCGGCGCGCGCCGGCAACTCGGCCGGCTTCGGCGTGAAGGCCGGTGCCGTGTCGGTCCAGTACGAGTCGAGTTTCATGGCGGCCGCTCGAACGGGTTCAGAGCCCGACCACGCCGGGCAGGCCGCCGATGTCGGCGATCTCGGTGTAGCCGTAGGCCGGGTTGCCCGGGCCGTGGCCGCGGTTCACGAACACCTTGTTCTTGATGCCCAGGTCGTCGGCCGACATCAGGTCGTAGCGCAGGCTGGACGACACGTGCAGCATGTCCTCGGGGTTCGCATTCAGCGAGTCCAGCATGTACTCGAAGGCCTGCAGCCGCGGCTTGTAGGCCTGCGCCTGCTGCGCGGTGTAGACGCGGTGGAAGGGCGCGCCGAGCTGCGCCACGTTCCGCTGGATCTGGTCGTCCGACGCGTTCGACAGGATCACCAGCGGGATCTCCTTCGCGACGCGCGCCAGCCCTGCCGGCACGTCGGCATGCGGGCCCCAGGTGGGCACCGCGTCGTAGTAGCGCTGCGCCTCGTGGTCGAGGTACTGCAGGTTCCACTTGCGGCAGGTGCGGCGCACGGCGTTCTTCAGCACGTCGGCGTACGGCTTCCAGGCGCCCAGCACCTCGTCGAAGCGGTAGGCGGAGAAGTCGGCGATGAACGCATCCATGCGCTCGGCGGGGACGCGGTCGGCGAAGATCTCGCGCGTCATCTCGCTCATGCGGAACCGGGTCAGCGTGCCGTAGCAGTCGAAGCTGATGAACTTGGGGCGGAAGGCCATGGTGGGGGAGGTCCTTGTCGTGTGAGGGCGGGTGGGTGTCAGCGGGTTCGCCTTGTCATCACCATTTCATTGAAGCATGTGCGACCAACGAGGAAGTGGGGATTTGGCGGGTGCCACGCGTCGAAGCTGTGGTTTCACGGGCCCGTCTCGGCATGGCGTGCGGTCTGCGCTGCGCCGGTGCGGTGGTGCACTTCATTGCGGCGACGCGAAGTCGATCAGCACGCTTTTGACGCGCAGGTTGGCCTCGACCGCCTGGCGCCCCAGGTCCTTGCCGATGCCCGACTGGTGGTAGCCGCCGGTGGGGATGACGAAGTCGTCGCTGCGCCCGTAGCGGTTGATCCAGACGGTGCCGGCCTGGATCGCACGCATCGCGCGCAGCGCGCGCCCGAGGTCGGCGGTGTGCACGCCGGCCGCGAGGCCGTAGTGCTCGTGTGCCGCCAGCGCGAGGCCTTCTTCTTCGTTGTCGAACACCTGTACTGTCAGCACCGGGCCGAAGATCTCTTCCAGCACCGCCGGGTTGCTGGCCTCTACGCCCTCGATCAGCGTCGGCCGCCAGTAGGCGCCGCCGCTGCCGACCTGCGCCAGCGTGCCGCCGCAGCGGGTGTGCGCGCCGGCGCCGCGGGCGCGCTCGACGAT
>NZ_JBFUFP010000978.1:0-2047 GCF_056403375.1 Rhizobacter sp. P2_H2 | reverse complement strand
TGGATTCTCTCTGGCGCCTGAGGAAAAAATGCAGGCAGAAACTCCGCGCAACGCCAAGGGCTGGATGAGAGCGCACATGCAAAGCGGCACCTACAGCGAAATTCTCGATCAACCCGCGTTCGCTGCCCGAATTGACCTGCAGCAAGCGTTCGACAACAGCCGTTCATTCCGCAAGTTGTGCAAAGAGTGGCAAACCCATGTTGCCGCCCGAGCCTGAGGCTCAGGAGAATTGCCAGCACCGCTGGTGAACGATGGCCTCGACAAGACGCCGGTCACCGGGTCAGTGCGCCCGACGCGGCTCGAAGCCGGGATCAATGACGGCCTGGCCATCGAAAAGCGAAGGCTGGACCTTGGCCTTGATGCCACACAGCCGCAGGCGCTTGCGCAAGGTCTGCACCGCAATTCGCAGGTCCGCGGAAAGCGCGTCGGCATCCCAGTCGAACCTGATCAGCAACAGCACATAGGCCGACGCCTCGGAGTAGCTGTGCCGGACCATCTTCGCGTAGTCGACGTCGTCCTCTGCCTGCTGCAGCCGCACCAACGGGTCGGAATCCAGCGGTGAGGTGAGCAAGCGTGCCAAGGCGCTTGCGGCAAATTCGGAATCTTCCTGGTCCCAGTCCTTGTCGAGGCGAACTGCGTGTCGCATCTGCTTCTCGGCAAACTTCACGAGCTTGCAGTAGAGCCACTTCAGCACGGACTGCTGATCCGCAGGATCGCCGAAATCGACCGGATAGCCTCGTCGCTGTCCGATGTCGGCCGCGACAAGCCAAGCTTCCTGCTTGACGTCTTCGACACTCATGTCACCACGCGTCGCGCCGGCGATTCGTCGCAGTGCAGCGGCCTGGCCCCTCAGAAAGTCGCTGATGGCCCGCATGACAGCGCGGGCTCAGCAGGCGAGAACCAGTTCAATGCCCATGATCGCCTTGGTAACGCCCGAGGTCGCAATGGTTCCGAAAGATGCTCAACCCAGCCGCGATCCCTTCGGCAGTCGCGCCGCCAGCCACTCGTGCACGTCGGCCCGGATGTGCCGGCCTTCAAGCAGGAAGCCTTCGAAGCGACTCGGCACGTACGGCAGGTACACCAGCGGCATGCGGGCCTCCTCGGGCGTGCGGGCGGCCTTGCGGCCGTTGCACGCGGCGCAGGCGGTGACGAGGTTCATCCATGTCCAGCCGCCGCCGCGGGACTCCGGCACGATGTGTTCGCACTGCAGGTCGCGCTCCGGAAAGCACTGGCTGCAGTACGCACAGGTCATGCGGTCGCGGCGGAACAGCTTGCCCTTGCTGAAGGCCGGTACCACGTCGAAGAGGTTGACGCTCGACGCACCGCGCAACGCGATGATCGGGTGCACGTCGATCACCGACTGACGGCCGCGTGCGACGTTGAAACCACCGCGCAGCGTGGCCAGCGGGCCATCGCCGTCGACCCAGGCCACCGCATCCGCAGCCACGTGCGAAGCAGCATGCTCCAGCGTGATCCACGCCTGGGGCGTGCCCTGGATGTCGAGTTGCAGCACGTGGTTGTGACGAGGGTGCATGGTGGCCTCCTTTCGCGGCCCGGCTGATGAAAACGATGTGTGGTCCCCTCGGTCCGAGTCGAACGGACATGCCCTGCGGCGCCGGCTTCTGAGACCGGTGCGTCTGCCAATTCCGCCACGAGGGGGTTGATCTGAACTGATGGACTCGACGATCCGATTCGAACGGATGCGGGCTTGCGCCGTCTGGTTTGCAGCCAGATGCCTTCGACCACTTGGCTACGTCGAGATGGGGTTGCTGGTGCCTCGTGCACGACTCGAACGTGCGACCTCCGGCTTCGTAGGCCGGCGCTCTGATCCAACTGAGCTAACGAGGCTCTCCTGTCTTGTGGCGCCCCGTGCGGGAGTCGAACCCGCGGCTTCCGGCTAGACAGGCCGGCACTCTGGCCACTGAGTCAACGGAGCATTCAATCCATCCGGTCACGGGTTCCGGCGCCGCCCAATCGTTGCGGCCGATTTGTTTGATCTGGTATCGCGGGCGGGATTCGAGGCGACCTGTCTGTTATCGAAAAGAGA
>NZ_JBFUFP010000977.1:0-2056 GCF_056403375.1 Rhizobacter sp. P2_H2 | reverse complement strand
GCCTGAGCCTGAGCGTGCATGCCGGCGAGATCGTCGGCGTGGCGGGTGTCTCGGGCAACGGCCAGCGCGAGTTCGCCGAGGCGCTGGTCGGCCAGCGCCGGCGCGTGTCGGGCGAGGTGTGGATCGGCCACGGCGAGCAGCGCGAGCGCTTTGCCGCGACGCGCGCACAGAACCAGCGCCTGAAGGTGCGCAGCCTGCCGGAGGAGCCACTGCGCAATGCCTGCGTCGGCGACCTGAGCGTCTCGGACAACATCGGCCTGCGCTCCTTCGACCAAACGCCCGCGGCGCGCGGCGGCTGGCTGCGCGCCTCGGTGCTGCGCGAGCGCGCACGCCGGCTGATCGCAGAGTTCGGCGTCAAGACGCGCAGCGAGCTGGCACCGATCCGCGCGCTGAGCGGCGGCAACGTGCAGCGCGCGGTGCTGGCGCGCGAGCTGAGCGACGAGGCCGATGTGCTGATCGTCTCGAACCCGGTGTTCGGGCTCGATTTCGCGGCGGTGGCCGAGATCCATCAGCGGTTGATGGACGTGCGCAACCGCGGCGGCGCGGTGCTGCTGATCAGCGAGGACCTGGACGAACTGCTCGCGCTGTCGGACCGCATCGCGGTGATGAGCGAGGGGCGCATCGTGCACGAGGCCGACGCATCGCAGGCGGACCGCCACGTCCTCGGCGGATTCATGGGCGGGAGCCATTGATGATCCAGGTCGATGCCCTGCCGGGCCCGTTCGAGTTCGAGCCGGCGCACACCGCGCTGCTGATGATCGACATGCAGCGCGATTTCATCGAGCCGGGCGGCTTCGGCGCGGCGCTCGGCAACGACGTGTCGCTGCTGGCGCCGGTGGTGCCGGCCGCGGCTGAGCTGGTGGCGCTGTGCCGCGCGATGGGCGTGCTGGTGGTGCACACGCAGGAATGCCACCGGCCCGACCTGTCGGACTGCCCGCCGGCCAAGCGGCTGCGTGGCAAGCCCAGCCTGCGCATCGGCGACCCGGGGCCGATGGGGCGCATCCTGATCGAGGGCGAGCCCGGCGCTGGCTTCGTGCCGGAGCTGATGCCCCAGCCCGGCGACGTGGTGATCGCGAAGCCGGGCAAGGGCGCGTTCTACGGCACGCGGCTGGCCGAGCTGCTGCAAGACCAGCAGATCACGCGCCTGATCTTCGGCGGCGTGACGACCGAGGTCTGCGTGCAGACGACGATGCGCGAGGCCAACGACCGCGGCTACGAGTGCCTGCTGGTCGAGGAAGCGACCGGCTCGTACTTCCCGCAGTTCAAGGAAGCGACGCTGGCGATGATCCGTGCGCAGGGCGGGATCGTCGGGTGGACGGCGTCGTTGGACGCCGTCAAAGCGGCTGTGAAAGCGGGCTTTACCAGCACCTGATCATATTAAAGAAGTCTTTAGTATGATGGCGCCTCATTCAAGGCCGCTTTCATACGATGCGCAGCACYGGCACCTACGTCAGGAGCACCACGGCAGGCGAGGCCGTGCGGGCCTTCGTGCCGCGCCCGCTGCCGCCGGTGCGCCCGGTGCTGGCGCTGGAGTCCTACGAGACCCGGTCGCGCGATGCCGAGCTGGCGCTGGCGCGGCTGTCGGGCGTGTCGGGCCTGGTGCCGTCGGTCGAGTGGCTGCTGTACAGCGCGATCCGCAAGGAAGCGCTGCTCACCTCGCAGATCGAAGGCACGCAGGCCACGCTGACGGATCTCTTCGACGACGAAGCGGGCCTGGCCATCGCCAACACCGACGATGTCGAGGAGGTCACCAACTACCTGCGCGCTTTCCGCCTGGTGCGCGAGAACCTGCACGCCCCGCGCGGCCTGCCGTTGAGCGTGCGCCTGCTGTGCGACGCGCATCGCCTGCTGCTGGCTGGTGCGCGCGGCGCGGGCAAGCAGCCGGGCGAGCTGCGCCGCTCGCAGAACTGGATCGGCGGCACGCGGCCGGGCAATGCGGTGTTCGTGCCGCCGCCGCCCGAGCGCGTCGTGGAACTGCTCGGTGACCTGGAGCGCTTCATCCATGAGCCCGAACCGGCGCTGCCGCCGCTCGTGCGGGTGGCGMTGGCGCATGTGC
>NZ_JBFUFP010000976.1:0-2057 GCF_056403375.1 Rhizobacter sp. P2_H2 | reverse complement strand
GATGGCGATGGCGGTGCGTTCGAAGAATGCGCACTGGAAGATGCAGGACATCCAGCGACGGCATTGGGAGGCGCTCGGTGCGCGCCATGGCGTCGTGACGGAGGATGGACGGCAGGCCGGGTTCGTCATCGATGCGCTGGTCGAGCAGACGCCGCGGGTCGTGGAGATCGTCAGTGCGGCGCTGCCCGTGGGCTTTCCGGCGCAGTTGGCTGAAACCATCCTCGGGGGGTTGCAGGATGCGGCGACCCGGCTTGCCGCGCGTAGCTGAGCCCAGCCCCTCGCGAAGGAATTTCGGAATTCACGGAATTTCTTGCTCGCCGAGCGGAAGATTGGCATAGTTTCGGAAATTCAGAAATAAATGTCCTGCGCACCAAGGAATCACCTGCATCCCTGGAGTTCCGAAATGCCTGCAAATCCAGACACCTCGCTTGCCCCACTCCCCATTGCGAATGCCGCCGATCTCGGCCCTGTGGTGCGAGCCCGTCGGCGCGAACAGTCACTCCGGATAGACGATGCGGCTTCACTGACTGGCGTCTCGGTCGACCTGCTTTCCCGGCTGGAGAACGGCAAAGGTTCGGTCCGCCTCGACAAGCTCCTGACGGTGTTGGACGGGTTGGGCCTGGCACTCGTGGTCGGCCCGAAGGACCACCCCTGGATGCAGTCGGTGGCGCGACCCGTCACTGCGCGTCCGGAACAGCCATGACGCCGCCGACCGCGTCATCGCATTCGCTCACCCTCTGGGCAGACGGCCAACAGGTCGCCACGCTGAGCCACGAGCCGCTGGATGACCGGTGGTCCCTCGACTACAGCCCCCTCTGGGTCAGCACCCAGCAGGCGTTCCCGCTGTCGCCCGCATTGCCGCTCGTGCGTCCCGCAGCCGGCTACGCCGTCGGTGCGGTGAAACGCTTCGTGGAGAACCTGCTGCCCGAAGGCCGCGCACTCGACATCATCGCGACGACCAGCCGCGTCTCCAGGTCCAACGTGTTCGCGCTGATCAACGCGCTCGGCGCCGAGACGACGGGGGCGTTCAGGTTCTGGCGCTCGGGGGAGGCCCCTCCTCCGTCTCTCGCCGCCACGCCACCGCGCGAAGTGACCCGTGACGAGCTGAACCAGCGGTTGAGCGAGCGCGAAGCGATTCCGCTGGCGGTATGGGATGGCAAGGTTCGCATGTCCATCGCGGGCGTGCAGGACAAGCTGATGGTCTGGCTCGACCGTCCGCTCGACGAGGGCGGTCGCATGTTCCTCGTCGAGCCCCCGCTCGCATCGACGCACATCCTCAAGCCCGAGCCGGACCGCAAGCTGACGCCCCATCTCGTGGTCAACGAGCACTTCTGCATGTCGCTCGCCAGGCGCATGGGCCTTCCCGCCGCTGCGGTCAGCATCTACCGGACGCCGAGACCGGTGCTGGTCGTCGATCGCTTCGATCGCAACGTGTCGAAGGCGAACGGGGAGACCGTCGTCCAGCGACTGCACGTCATCGACGCATGCCAGGCACATGACCTGCCGGTGACCTACAAGTACGAGCGCAATTTCGGAAGCGGCGAACACGTTCGCAACATCCGCGAGGGCGTCAGCTTCGGCGGGCTGTTCGAGCTCGTGGAGCAGACGGTCAACAAGGCCTCTGCGCGGCTGGTCCTGCTCAGGTGGGCGCTGTTCCAGTTCCTCATCGGCAACAGCGACGCACATGGCAAGAACTTCTCGTTCTTCGTTCGCCCGCAGGGCCTGGAGCCTGCGCCCTGGTATGACCTGGTCAGCGTGCTGCAGTACCCCGGCCTCGACCACGAGTTCGCGATGGCGTATGGCGATGCGTTCTCGCTCGACGAGGTCGGGGCGTTTCAGCTGGCCGATTTCGCGCAGCGCTGCGGCATTGACCGTCGTCTGCTGAAGCGGGAGGCCTTGCGGCTGGCAAAGCTGGCGATCGAGCAGGCGCCGTCACAGGCGAATGCAGCCGACTACCTGGAAGAAGAGCGGGGCTTTGCGGGACAGCTTCGCGACTTCGTCGTCGCGCAAGCCTCTCGACTGGCGACGCTGGCGAGCGCCGCGGTGAAGATGCGGGA
>NZ_JBFUFP010000975.1:0-2058 GCF_056403375.1 Rhizobacter sp. P2_H2 | reverse complement strand
GCGTTGGAGTGGTCCGTGCGATCGATGCGCGAACCGAGCCCGCGTTGCTTTCCCATGCTGAACGATGTATTCCGCTGTGCGTCGGCCATCACCGGCGCTTGGCGGTGATCGATCGGCTGCCCGTAGACGGGTGCGGCAGGAGCGTACGGCAGCGGCGCCGGCTCATAGGGCGCGTAGTAGCCCATAGGCTGGCTGCTCGACGAAGCACCGTAGTGGCCCGTCGGCTGACTGCTCGACGAAGCACCGTAGTAGCCCGAGGGGCCGGCGCCCGACGCGTCACCGTAGCCGGCCGGTGGGAAATCCAGGTGCGACGCATCGTAGCCGTGCTCATCGCGCAGCGTGCCGTGCTGGTCGCGCCAGTAGGAGGCGCCCCCCTTCAGCCGGGCCTCTTTCGGGTCGACGCCGACCTGGGCCGGCGTGGCGGCATCGCCATCGCCTCGCACCCCGATCTTCGTCAGGTCGTGGACCGGCTGGTGGGTCGTGTGGTCGAACACCGTGAACTTGCCGTTCGGCTGGGAGAGGCCGGTGACCTCCGCCTTTTCGCCCGTGCCGGGCCGCACATAGGTCATGACCTCGTAGGGCTGTCCATTCGCCTGCCTGGGCGTGTCATCGCCTTGGCGGATGACGCCCTTGCCCAGTTGCAGGACGCTTTGATCGAACGACAAGGGCGGCTCGCCGGTGCCGGCGGCCGATGCGGCGGGTCGTGCGCCGCGGGATGCCATCGAACCCTTGGACGAGCTGGTCCTGCGCTTCAGCGATGAGCCGGCTGCATCGTCTGCCGTGGAGCGACGCGAGGCGGTCGACAGGGTCGGCTGCGGGGATGTGGGCTGGGCGGCCGATGTCGACATCGGCGTGCTGGTGGGAGTTGCGGTCGAGTTGATCTTCACGGTTGGATTCCTCGCAGAGGGGGCGGGCGCCGGGAGTGACGGTCGGGCCATCATCCGCAAAGCATCGGACTCGCCGCGCGGTAATGCGAAAGGCGCCCTCGGAATCCGAAGCCCGGCCTCCGCGGCCGTTCGCTCAGGTGCTTTGCCGCACCATCAGCTGATACCCCGCATCGATCGCCGGCTGCGCGACGCTCTCGCCGCGCATCAGCGCCAGCAGCATGCGCGCCGCCGCCGCGCCCACTTCGCCGCGCGGCGTGCGAACGGTGGTCAGCGCCGGCAGCATCTGGTCGCTGCCGGTCAGGTCGTTGAAGCCGGCGATCGCGATGCGCTCCGGCACCGCCACGCCCAGCCGCAGCGCGGCCAGCAGCGCGCCTTGCGCCAGGTCGTCGTTGCAGAAGAAGATCGCATCGACCGGCCGCTTCAGCTCGAGGATCTGCTCCAGCATCTGCCCGCCGAGCGCGAGCGACGACGGTGCCGGGTTCAGCCATTCGAGCGTCGCGTCGTACGCGCCGGCCAGCTTCAGCTCGCGCCGCCAGCCTTCGCGCCGCTGCATCGTGCGCGGGTCGAGCTGGGCGGCGGCGAACGCGATGCGGCGCCGCCCGCGCGACAGCAGGTGGCGCGTCAGCGCCGCCGCCGCATCGGCCTGCGAGAAACCGACGCTGTAGACGCCCGGCACCTCCGACAGCTCCATCAGGTGCACGCAGGGCACGCCGCTCTGCGCGATCAGCGCCCGCGTGGCCTCGCTGCGGTCGAGCCCGGTCACCATCAGGCCGGCCGGACGGTGCTGCAACTGCTCGCGCAGCAGTTGCTCTTCTTCGCCGATGTCGTAGTGCGTGACGCCGATCAGGCTCTGGTAGCCGGCGGCGCGCAGCGTGCGCTGCACCTCCTCGAGCAGGTCGACGAACAGCGCGTTCGACAGCATCGGGATCAGCACCGCGACGTGCGCGCTGTGCCGCGACGCCAGCGCGCGCGCCGCCGGATCGGGCACGTAGCCCAGGCGCTGCGCGGCGCTCTTGACGCGCGCGACCAGGTCGGGGTGCACCGCGCGCTCGCCGCGCAGCGCGCGCGACACCGTGATCGGGCTCACCTCGGCCAGCCGCGCCACGTCGGCCAGCGTCACGCGGCCGGTGGCGCGCGGGCGGGAGGGCGTGCTGCTGGTGAAGGTGGCGTC
>NZ_JBFUFP010000974.1:0-2063 GCF_056403375.1 Rhizobacter sp. P2_H2 | reverse complement strand
ATCTCTTCCACCTCGACCACCGTGACCTTGCCGGCCATCGCGACCGCCGGGTTGAAGTTGCGCGCGGTGCGGCGGAACACCAGGTTGCCGCTGCGGTCGGCCTTGTGCGCCTTCACCAGGCTCACCTCGGGCAGCAGCGCGCGCTCCATCACGTAGACGGCGCCGTCGAACTCGCGGGTTTCCTTGCCTTCGGCGACCAGCGTGCCGACACCGGTCTTCGTGAAGAAGGCCGGAATGCCGGCGCCGCCGGCGCGCAGCTTCTCGGCCAGCGTGCCCTGCGGCGTGAACTCGAGCTCGAGTTCGCCGGCCAGGTACTGGCGCTCGAACTCCTTGTTCTCGCCAACGTAGCTGGAGATCATCTTCCTGATCTGCCGGGTCTCGAGCAGCTGGCCGAGGCCGAAACCGTCGACGCCGGCGTTGTTCGAGATCACCGTCAGGTTCTTCGCGCCGCTGTCGCGCAGCGCGCCGATCAGGGCCTCGGGAATGCCGCACAGCCCGAAGCCGCCGACGGCCAGCAGCTGGCCGTCGCGCACGATGCCTTTGAGGGCGTCGGCGGCACTGGCGTACACCTTGTTCATGGAGCGTCTCCTGCGCAATGGAAATCAGCCGCGAAGCGTACTACGTAGTGCGTTACGTAGGCCGGGCGGGCGGTACGTAGAAATGACTAGGGTGAAGCGCGAACACGAAACAGGGCCGGACGCGGTCAGGCACGCCATTTGCCGAGCGGACTCTCGCCCCCGGCATCCACCGCGGCAGCTTCAGGAGATCGACGCGATGAAGATCCATGCACTCGTCATCATGCTGGCCGGACTGGGGCTGCAGGCCACCGCCCCGGCGGCAGAGCACGGCTCGGCCGGGTTCACGCTGGACCCGATCACCACCATCGCGGCGAGCCGCGATGCGCCGCGCGAGCCCGGCGACGTCGGCCACTGGCTGGCCGGCAACTACATCGGCGGTCAGATGTTCACCTCTCAGGACCAGACCGGCAATACGTCCCGATACGACAACTTCGTCGGCCCGAACGGCCTTGAATACGGCGCACCGTTCGGCGAGTCGGACCGGCTGTTCCCGGCACTCGGCGGATCGCAGCTGTCGGCACGCGCGTACAGCACGACGAACAGCCTGGGCGTGAGCTGGGCGACCGATGTGCCGACCGACAACGCCAGTGCGAGCATCAACTGGCAACGCTTCGTGAAGCTGGATCCGCATGGGTCGATCACGCTGTCGGGACTGGCGACGCTCGACCGAAGCAACCCGCACGCGCTGTCGACGCACTACCAGTTCGCACCTGACGGCAACTACAACCTCGCGACGCTGACGCTGAGCGACGACAGCGTCTACCAGCACGCCGTCAGCCTGCACGCCTGGATCCTGGACGACGATCCGACCGTGTGGGACGACGCGTCGCAAGCCCACGCGGGCGGCCCGGAGGCTTTCACCTACAGCGCCGACTCCTTCGGCGCGCTGTCGTTGACGCTGCACAACGACTCCCCCCTTCCGATGTTCGCGAGCCTGGGGGTGTTCGCCTTCAGTTCGGTGCAGGCGATTCCGGAGCCTGCAACGGCGCTGATGATGGCATTGGGCGTCGGATGGCTGGCATGGTGCCTGCGGCGCCAGGCCCCGCCCGCTACACCTCGCGGAACTGCCCGGCGTTCTCTCGCAGCCATGCTGCGGCGCGCGGCTCGTCCTGCTGCAGCGGGTGGAAATCCGGCCGGAAGTACGCTCGCCATGGCGTGAAGGTGTCGCGCACCAGCCCGCCCTTCGCGAACAGCAGGCGCCAGGCGCTGCGCCAGGTGCCGMCCTGCAGCAGCGCACCGTCGTGCCACAGGTTGCGCAGGGTCTGGCGCATCACGTCGGTGACGAAGAAGAAGGTGACGACGCGGAACCAGCGGATGCGCCAGCGGTGGTTGCCGCCACCGGCGCGGTAGACGTCGAACGCGGTGCTGCGGTGCTCGGTCTCCTCGGACGCATGCCACAGCCACATCGTGCGCAGCCGCGCCTCGGCGCCGTCGAGCCGCTGCGGGTGCTGCAGCATCCAGGCCGCCATGATCGCGGTGAAGTGC
>NZ_JBFUFP010000973.1:0-2065 GCF_056403375.1 Rhizobacter sp. P2_H2 | reverse complement strand
GGGCAAAAGGCGCAGGAATACCGCTCACTTCACGCCCCGGGGGGTCTTCAGGGCCGTGATCGCATGGGGTTTTCGTGAGCGGTGTCACGGATCTTGCTGCGCCCAGGGGCACAATCGCCCGACCCGCCCCTGCGATGACCCCTCACGGAGAGCTGCCCATGGCCCAAGACGACAAGTCCACGAAGAAGTCCCACGCCTTCTCGAACACGCTGAAGACGCTGAAGACCGGTTCCGGCAAGGCCGGGCAGTATTTCTCGCTGCCGGAGCTGGCCAAGACCTACCCGAACGTCAACCAGCTGCCGATCTCGATCCGCATCGTGCTCGAGTCGGTGCTGCGCAATTGCGACGGCAAGAAGGTCACGCCGGAGCACGTCGCCCAGCTCGCCAACTGGCAGCCGACGGCCGAGCGCGTCGACGAGATCCCGTTCGTGGTCGCCCGCGTCGTGCTGCAGGATTTCACCGGCGTGCCGCTGCTGGCCGACCTGGCCGCGATGCGCAGCGTCGCGCAGGCGATGGGCAAGAACCCGAAGACCATCGAGCCGCTGGTGCCGGTCGACCTGGTCGTCGACCACTCGGTGATGGTCGACTACTACGGCACCAAGAACGCCCTCGACCTGAACATGAAGCTCGAGTTCCAGCGCAACAACGAGCGCTACGAGTTCATGAAGTGGGGCATGCAGGCCTTCGACACCTTCGGCGTCGTGCCGCCGGGCTTCGGCATCGTGCACCAGGTGAACCTGGAGTACCTGGCGCGCGGCGTGCACAAGAAGGACGGCATCTACTACCCGGATTCGCTGGTCGGCACCGACAGCCACACGACGATGATCAACGGCATCGGCGTGGTCGGCTGGGGCGTCGGCGGCATCGAGGCCGAGGCCGGCATGCTCGGCCAGCCGGTCTACTTCCTGACGCCCGACGTGGTCGGCCTGGAACTCACCGGCCAGCTGCGCGAAGGCGTGACCGCCACCGACCTGGTGCTCACCGTCACCGAACTGCTGCGCCGCGAGAAGGTGGTCGGCAAGTTCGTCGAGTTCTTCGGCGAGGGCACCAGCACGCTGTCGCTGCCCGACCGCGCGACCATCGCCAACATGGCGCCCGAGTACGGCGCGACGATGGGCTTCTTCCCGGTCGACGGCAAGACCATCGAGTACTTCAAGGGCACCGGCCGCACCAAGGCCGAGATCGATGCGTTCGAGGCCTACTTCAAGGCGCAGGGCATGTTCGGCGTGCCCAAGTCGGGCGACATCCACTTCTCGAAGGAGGTCTCGCTCGACCTGTCGACGGTGACGCCGTCGCTGGCCGGCCCGAAGCGCCCGCAGGACCGCATCGAGCTCGGCAAGATGAAGAGCGAGTTCACCGAGCTGTTCAGCAAGCCGACCTCGGCCAACGGCTTCAACCAGCCGGCCGAGAAGCTGCACCAGGTGTTCACGACCAAGGACGGCCTGGAGGTGCGCAACGGCGACGTGCTGATCGCGGCGATCACCTCGTGCACCAACACCTCGAACCCGGCGGTGCTGCTGGCCGCCGGCCTGCTGGCCAAGAAGGCGGTGGAGGCCGGGCTGACGGTCGCGAAGCACATCAAGACCTCGCTCGCGCCCGGCTCGCGCATCGTCACCGAGTACCTCGAGAAGACCGGCCTCACGCCCTACCTCGACAAGCTCGGCTTCAACCTGGCCGGCTACGGCTGCACCACCTGCATCGGCAACGCCGGCGACCTGACGCCCGAGCTGAACGAGCTGATCACGAAGAACGACCTGGTGTGCGCCGCGGTGCTGTCGGGCAACCGCAACTTCGAGGCGCGCATCCACCCGAACCTGAAGGCGAACTTCCTCGCGTCGCCGCCGCTGGTGGTGGCCTACGCGATCGCCGGCAACGCGACGCGCGACCTGATGACCGAGCCGGTGGGCAAGGGCAAGGGCGGGCGCGACATCTACCTGGGCGACATCTGGCCGACCGCCGACGAGATCGCCAAGCTGATGAAGTTCGCGATGAACGCCGGGGCCTACCGCGACAACTACGAGAAGATCGACCGCAAGCCCGGCAAGCTGTGGGAGCAGATCAAGGG
>NZ_JBFUFP010000972.1:0-2068 GCF_056403375.1 Rhizobacter sp. P2_H2 | reverse complement strand
GGAACGCGATGCCGTCGATCACGCCGATGATGTCGGCGATCTTCTTCGAGCTGGCATTGATCTCGTCCATCGTCGACACGACTTCGGACACCACCTGCCCGCCGCGCTGCGCGACCTGCGCCGCCGACGACGCGAGCTGCGCGGCCTGCGACGCGCTCTCGGCGCTCTGGCGCACGGTGCCGGTCAGCTGCTCCATCGACGCAGCCGACTGCTGCAGGCTGCTCGCGGCCTGCTCGGTGCGCGCGCTCAGGTCCTGGTTGCCGGTCGCGATCTGCGTGCTGGCCGTCGAGATGCCGTCGGCCACGCCGCGCACCTCGTTCAGCGTGCGCGTGAGCGCCGTGCGCATCGCATCGATCGAGCGCAGCAGCCGGCCGGTCTCGTCCGGCGCATAGCGGGTCTGCGCCGCGGCACTCAGGTCCATGCGGGCGATCGCGTCGGCCATCGCGACGGCGCGGCGCAGCGGCGTGGTGATGCTGCGCGTCAGCGACACGGCCAGCGTCACGCCGACCAGCAGCGACAGCACCGCGCTCACCATCAGCAGCGTGTTCGCGCTGGCGCGGCGCGCTTCGGCGGCGCGCGCGTTGGCGTCGAGCTGCTCGCGCTGCGCATTGCACAACTCCTGCACGGCGGCGATGTACTCGCGCGACCTGGGTTCGAACTGCTCGCTGAACGAGCGGCTGGCACCGTCGGCATCGCCCGCCAGCTTCAGCTTGCTCACCTCCTCGCGCGCGGCCAGGTAGCCCTTGCGCAGCTCGCTGACCTTCTCGTACTGGCGGCGCTCGTCGGGCCGGTTCATCTGCGGCTCGATCTGCTTCTGCAGCTCGGTGGTCTGCTTGATCGATTCGGCGGTGGCGCCGGCAAAGTACTCGATCAGGCTCGGGTCGCTGCTCTTGGCAATGGCCGCGGCGCGCTGCACGCCCGAGGTGGTGAAGCGCAGCCAGTCGGTCAGCGCCCGCTCGGTCTTCACGTTGTCCGAGATCATCACGTCGATCTCGGCGCTGGTGCGTTTCAGCGTGTACACCGCATACAGGCTGCTCGCGACCGACAGCCCGAGGATCAGGCCGAGGACGACGGTGAGGCGCTTGCCGATGGAAAGGTTGTCGAGGAGCATGGTGCGTCGGATAGAGGAAGACGCAGGCTTATCGACAACCGGCCGCGCCACTTGAGCGGGATCCGGCCCGTTCGTGACGTGTTCAACGATCCAGGCCAGCGGTCGAGGTCAGCGGTCCAGGGCCGGCCGCTTCGGGTCGAAGGTCCAGCCGGGGATCAGGTACTGCATCGCGACCGCGTCGTCGCGCGATCCCAGCCCGTGCTGGCGGTACAGCTGGTGGGCCTTCTCGACCTCGTCCATGTCGAGCTCGACGCCCAGGCCGGGCTGCTTCGGCACCTGCACATGGCCGCCTTCGATGCGCAGCGGCTCTTTCGTGAGGCGCTGGCCGTCCTGCCAGATCCAGTGGGTGTCGATCGCGGTGACCTTGCCGGGTGCGGCGGCACCGACCTGCGTGAACATCGCGAGCGAGACGTCGAAGTGGTTGTTCGAATGCGAGCCCCAGGTGAGGCCCCAGTCGCGGCAGGTCTGCGCGACGCGCACCGAGCCGGCCATCGTCCAGAAATGCGGGTCGGCCAGCGGGATGTCGACCGACTGCAGCGCAAGCGCGTGGCTCAGCTGGCGCCAGTCGGTCGCGATCATGTTGGTGGCGGTCGGCAGGCCGGTGGCGCGGCGGAACTCGGCCATCACCTCGCGGCCGGAGAAGCCCGCCTCGGCGCCGCACGGGTCCTCGGCATAGGCGACCACGCCGCGCATGTCGCGCATCAGCCGGATCGCGTCCTTCAGCAGCCAGCCGCCGTTCGGGTCGAGCGTGATGCGCGCCGTCGGAAAGCGCTCGTGCAACGCGCGGATTACCTCCACCTCTTCATCGCCGCGCAGCACGCCGCCCTTCAGCTTGAAGTCGTTGAAGCCGTAGCGCGCCTGCGCGGCCTCGGCCAGGCGCACGATCGCATCGGCATCCAGCGCCTTCTCGTGGCGCAGGCGGAACCAGTCGTCGGCGGCCTCGGGCTCCTGCGCCGC